>VAZH01000493.1 GCA_005884465.1 Alphaproteobacteria bacterium
GAAGCCCTGGGTAATCCTACCCGGCTCAAGATCTATCGCGCGCTTGTGCGCGCCGGCGATGCGGGTCTTCCCGTCGGCCGCCTGCAGGACAAGTTGAAGATCGCGCCGTCAACGCTGTCCCATCACATCAAGACATTGATGGTGGTCGGCCTCATCAGCCAGGTGCGGGACGCGACTACCCTGGTCTGTCATGCCAATTACGATGTGATGCGAGGCCTGGTGGATTTTCTGGTAGCCGAATGTTGCACCGATAGCGCCGAGAGCGACGACACAAAGGCGGCATAGTTTTTCTGCGGGTCTTAATTTCGATATTTCTAGTTTGATGGGAGGATAGCATGAGTGAAGCAAAGACCGTGGCAATCGTCGGAGCCGGCCCGGTTGGTCTGGCCGCAGCCGCGCATGCTCTGGAGCGAGGCCTCAGGCCTATTGTGCTGGAAGCCGGCGACAGTGTCGGGCACGCGGTGCGCCGATGGAGCCATGTCCAGATGTTCTCGCCATGGGAGTACAATATCGATCGCGCGGCGGTGCGCCTGCTGGCGTCGACGGGATGGAATTCTCCCGAGCCCCACCAGTATCCGACCGGTGCTGAATTGGTTGAGCGCTATCTTGAACCGCTCGCGACCAAGACCGTTCTCGCGACGCATATTCACACTTCCAGCCGCGTAAGCGATATCAGCCGTGTCGGCTTCGACAAGCTCAAGTCCCGCGGCCGGGAGGCCGTGCCGTTCGAAATCCGATACCAGAACGGGCAAGGATCCAAATCTTTAAGGGCCGATGCCATCATTGACGCGTCCGGCACCTGGCATTCGCCGAATCCGGCGGGCGCCAGCGGTCTCCCCGCCATTGGCGAGACGCAAGCGGCGGACAAGATTGCTTACGGGATGCCGGACGTGCTGGGAAAGGACCGCGCGCGCTATGCCGGCAAAACCGTCGCGGTGCTCGGCGCCGGACATTCGGCGATCGGTACGCTGACCGATCTCGCGCGCCTCGCGGCGCAAGCGCCGCAAACCCGGCCGATCTGGCTGTTGCGAGGCAACGATCCCGCAAAAGCCTTTGGCGGTGGCGCCAATGACAAGCTCGCCGCCCGCGGCGAGCTTGGCGCCGCCTTCGCCGCGCTGGTCGCGGCGGGCAAGATAGAAGTGGAGCGCGAATTTCGCGTTTCGAATCTCGGCCTGGACGGCCCTCGCCTCACCATCGGCGGCGGCGCTGCTTGCTCCCGCCGCCACGTGGCCGTCGACGAGCTCATTGTGGCGACCGGGTTCCGGCCGGACCTAAATTTCCTGCGCGAGCTGCGCATCCGGCTCGATCCGGCGATCGAGTGCCCGGTGGCGCTGGCGCCGCTGATCGATCCCAACGAACACAGCTGCGGCACGGTGCGGCCGCATGGCGCGCGGGAGTTGGCGCAGGACGAACCGGGCTTCTATTTCGCGGGCATGAAATCTTACGGCCGCGCGCCTACCTTCCTGATGATCACGGGCTACGAGCAAGTGCGCTCCATCGCCGCCGACCTTGCCGGCGACCACGAGGCTGCGGAACGGGTCGAGCTGGTGTTGCCCGAGACCGGCGTCTGCAATCGCTCGGCAGTGCTTGATGCGAACAAATGCTGCGGCGGGCCTGCATTATCGGAGGTTGACGCCTGCTGCGTGGCCGATGCAAATGCCAGGCAGCAAGGCAAAACCGGATGCGGATGCGGGTAACAAGGAATAAAGATGGCGGATAAGCCATGAGCGGGCGCCAGCTACCGATCATTCTGGCGCTCGGCACCACGCAAACGCTGGCCTGGGCCTCGAGCTACTACCTGCCCGCGATCCTCGCCGATCCGATCGCACGCGACCTCGGCGTCTCCTCGAACTGGATCTTTGCCGCCTTCTCGGCATCGCTGGTGATCTCAGCATTATTGGGGCCGCGCGTCGGCCGGCAGATCGATCTCGTCGGCGGCAGGTCGGTGCTGTCGATTTCCAATTTGACGTTGGCCGCGGGACTGACGCTGCTCGGCTTGACCTATTCGATCCCGGTGCTGGTTGTCGCCTGGCTTGTGCTCGGCGTCGGGATGGGATTTGGCCTCTACGACGCAGCCTTCGGGGCGCTGGGGCGCATCCATGGCGACGCGGCGCGCCGCTCGATTACCGGCATCACGCTGATTGCTGGCTTTGCCTCTACCGTTGGATGGCCGCTGACGGCTCTTGGCCTCGAAAGCATCGGCTGGCGCAACACCTGCTTCGCCTGGGCTCTCGCGCATATCCTGATCGGCCTGCCGCTGAATTTTTTCATGCTGCCTGCGATAGCGGGCGCGAAGGCGGCGGTTGCGGCATCGACAAAACCTCACATCGCAATCGATCGGACCATGATCCTGCTGGCGTTCGCCTTTGCAGCGGCGTGGAGCGTCACCGGCGCGATGGCGGCGCATCTGCCCCGAATTCTCGAAGCTGCGGGCGCGACAACGCTGCAGGCGGTGTCGGCCGGCGCGCTGATCGGCCCGGCGCAGGTGTTTGCCCGCATCGTCGAGGCGAGTTTTTTGAGCCGCTATCATCCGCTGCTGTCGACACGGCTTGCCTGTCTGACGCACCCGATCGGGGCCGCCATCGTCGCGCTGGGGGGCGGCGCGGCCGC
>VAZH01000494.1 GCA_005884465.1 Alphaproteobacteria bacterium
TGTTCCTGGTCAGGAAACGATCGATGCCGTCAGTCGAACAGGCGAGCGGCGGATAGGGCAGGCCGTGCTTCTCCGGATACCAGAGATGGACGCGCGCCTGATTGCGCACCTCGACCTTGGCGCCGAATTTCGCGAGCCGGCCCTGCACTTGCCGGATCACGGCGTCCTCGGCCTGCCACGAGGTGTCGGGATCGAAATAGAAAATATCGTAGTCGTCGATACCATAATCGACGGCGCGCGCTGTCAGCACATTCCAAACGGTTTGCACGAGGCATCCGGCGACAATCCACGCATCGGGCAGCGCGAGCTGGAATAATTCCTCGACAATTGCTTCGTCAACCGGATTGCGAAGCGCGGCGGCGAGAAATTCGTTTTTGGTCATGTCAGTAGAATCGTAGGGTGGGCTGAGCCACCGGGTCGCGCAAATGCGCGCCCGATGATGAACTCCGCGGAGCCCACCATTTCAACCGGAAAGTCAGAAGCCGGTGGGCACGCTGGCGCTTTGCCCACCCGATTCTACGATTGCGACTCAATGCACCGATGTAAAGAACCGCGCGACGCGGAATCCGGATAGCCAGGTCCACACCGGCTGCTTGCGGATGCCGAGATCCCACGATCCGACCACGGCGTCGGCGCGGCCGATCAGATTATCGATCGGCAACAACCCGACGCCGCCTTCGCGCACCGGTACGCGGCTGTCGGCGGAGTTGTCGCGGTTGTCGCCCATCACGAACAGATGGCCCGGCGGGACCGTCACTTCCGGCGTGTTGTCGAGCCAGCCATTGTCGCGAATCTTGAAGATCGCGTGCGACACGCCGTTGGGCAACGTTTCGACATAGCGGTGGGCGGGCTGGACGTTGCCATCGTCGTCTTCGGCCTCGCCGATGCCATCGGGTTTCAGCGACGCCGCACGATCGTTGATGAAGAGCTGGCCCTGCCGCATCTGGATGCGATCGCCGGGCAGGCCGACGACGCGCTTGACCCAGGCCTGCGAGCGGTTGCCCGGCCAGCGGAACACCACGACGGCGCCGAGTTTTGGGGTTTCGCCGAACACGCGACCGGTTTCGGGTAGATTGATCTGGATCGGCAGCGAGGCGGTGCCGTAGCCGTAGGGATATTTCGACGCCAGCAGTGCATCGCCGATCAGAAGCGTCGGCTCCATCGAACCCGACGGCACGTAGAACGGTTCGGCGATCGCGCCCTTGGCCACAAAGACGGCCAGCACGATCGCCGCCAGCTGCACCAGTTGCCCGCGCCAGCCTTGCTTCTTCGCGGCTGCGGTTTGGTTGTCGATGCTCATCAGCCGGTTCCTCCGACAGTAATTCTTTCCATCCGCAGCGTCGGCTGGCCGACGCCGACCGGCACGCCCTGACCATTCTTGCCGCAGGTGCCGATGCCGGAATCCAGCGCCAGATCGTTGCCGATCATGGTGATGCGATGCAGGTCGGTCGGCCCGTTGCCGATCAGCATCGCGCCCTTCAAGGGCGCGCCGACCTTGCCGTTTTCGATTCTGTAGGCCTCGGTGCACTGGAACACGTATTTGCCCGAGGTGATGTCGACCTGGCCGCCGCCGAAATTCGCGGCGTAGATGCCGTTCTTGACGGAAGCGAGAATTTCCGCCGGATCGCGGCTACCCGCCAGCATGTAGGTGTTGGTCATGCGCGGCATCGGCACGTGCGCGTAGCCCTGGCGGCGGCCATTGCCGGTCGGCTTCATGTTCATCAGCCGGGCGTTCTGGCGGTCCTGCATATAGCCGACCAGGACGCCGTCCTCGATCAGCACGGTGCGGTTGGTCGGCGTGCCCTCGTCGTCGATCGACAGCGAGCCGCGTCTTGAAGCAATCGTGCCGTCATCGACCACGGTGACGCCCTTGGCCGCGACCTGCTGGCCCATCAGGCCGGCAAACGCCGATGTCTGCTTGCGGTTGAAATCGCCCTCCAGCCCGTGGCCGACGGCTTCGTGCAGCATCACGCCGGGCCAGCCGGCCCCTAGCACCACATCCATCTCGCCGGCGGGCGCCGGCACCGATTCGAGATTGACCAGCGCTTCGCGGATCGCGCCGTCGGCAGCCTCGCGCCACGCCTTGGCGTCGATGAAGCGTGCATAGCCTTCGCGGCCGCCATAGCCCTTGCTGCCGCTTTCCTGACGGTCGCCTTGCCCTGCGACCACCGAAATATTGACGCGCACCAGGGGTCGGATGTCGCGATAGCTCTCGCCGTCGGGGCGGAGGATTTCGACCACCTGCCAGGTCGCCCCCAGGCTCACCGTGACCTGCCGCACCCGCGGGTCCTTGTCGCGGACATAGGCGT
>VAZH01000105.1 GCA_005884465.1 Alphaproteobacteria bacterium
GAGCCGACCTTCTCGCGCCAGGCCTCATCGACATAGACATGACATGTCGCGCAGGCACAGGCGCCGCCGCATTCGGCTTCGATGCCCGGAATGGCGTTGCGGATCGCGGCTTCCATCACGGTCGCGCCGTTCTCGACATCAATGGTGCGGGTTTCGCCGGTATGGTCGACAAAGCTGATTTTGGCCATGTTTACTCGTGCTGCCGGATAAGGAGGTCCGGGCTGTCCTATAACGGGTCGATCCGCTCCGCGCTAGTGCGGGGGATTTGACATTCGCATCAGCATATCCGGCGAGTCCTCCATGCGAATGTCAAATCCAAAAACCGCACCAGGAACTAAAATTTGCTGGATGGCCTTTCGGTTCTAACGTTCGCAAAGAGCCCGGCGCGCCGGAGTGCGAACGTTAGAACCGGGGCACTAGCGGTCGAAGCGAAACCTGCAGCGCGCTTTGCGTTTTGATGGGCGAGATCAGGACTGGCGCAAGATCGCATCGATTGCGATGCGCGCCTGCACGATCGCCTCGTTGAGGTCGCTGAGCGCCTCGGACGGATCGTGGCCGTTCAGTACTGCGGCTTCCAGTTGGCCGGCGGCATCGGCAACGCCGGATGCGCCGATTGCGCGTGCCGAACCCTTCAGCGTATGCGCCAGCGCACCCGCGTCAGCAAGCGAGGCGGCGAGACTGCCGATCAGGCTGGCCGCCTGGGCCGAAAACATCGTCAGCACCTCGCGCTCAAGCCCGGCGTCGCCAAGGGTCATGCGTTGGAGATGGTCCATGTCGATCGGACCGTCATCGGGAGCGAGCGGCGGCGATGGCATCCAGGCAATCCGTTCCAGATGAAGCGGCATGCGATAACCAATTCTCCCGCCCGACCGATCCGGCAGTGAATTTTCCGGCAGCCAATCACGGAAATGGTTAACGGAACGTTTGGGTAGCGGCCGCAAGATCGCCTTGTTTTTGGCGAAAAGTAGCCTCAATTGATCGGCTCCAACGAGAATTTTGAGGAACCGTAAGGCCTTATGGCGCTGGGCTGTTAACGATGATTAAGATTGTATTAATCGCAGCCATTTCATTCGCACCGCTCAACCAATAGGATGTTTCGAGACGCGGCGGACAAGCCGATGGGAGCGTCGCGGTTTCGCGACCGGCGTGGGGCATGAGATCGGCTTCGGGCGTGCGGGGGCGTTCGCGCGATAATCTCCGGGATGCGTAAAAGTAACACGAGGGCTCAGACTGAACATGGCGAACAATCCCAAGAAGGTCAAAGACCCTACCGAAGTCGCGCTTTCTGCCATTCAGGAAGCCTTGAACATCAGCGACGGGGCAGCGGCCGACAGCGCGCGGAGTTCAGTCCATAGCGATGCCGCGCCGACAAACGCATCTTCCACATCTTCCGCATCGACCCCGGCCTACAACGAGAGCGCATTCGATAGCCGGCCAAACGAGGATCGGCCGACCTTCGAGCCCATCGAGGAGCCGCGCCCGACCCGCCGCGCCGCCAACGACGACCGCGAAACCATCGGCCAGATCCTGCAGGCCATTCAGAAGGGCCGGCCCGCCCGCAATGTCTATACGCTTGCCACAATCTTCGCCGGGGTCTGGCTTGTCGGCGCCGGACTGCTGACCGTCAGCTTTCTGCCCTCGTTACAGGCGGCGATTGGTCAGGGCAGCGGCGGCACGCTGGTGTTGGCGGGCCTGGCGGCATTGTTCTTTGCCCCGGTACTGCTCTTTTATTTCCTGGCGAGCCTTTCCTGGCGCGGCCAGGAATTACGCATGATCGCGCAGTCGATGGCGCAGGTCGCGATCCGCTTTTCGGAACCTGAGGGCGCGGCAAGCGATTCAATGGTGACCGTTGGTCAGGCGATCCGGCGCGAGGTCGCGGCCATGGGCGACGGCGTCGAACGCGCCATTGCACGCGCCGGCGAACTCGAAACTCTGGTTGCCAATGAAGTCGCCGCGCTTGAGCGCGCTTACAGCGACAACGAGGTGCGAATCCGCGCTTTGCTGCAGGATATCGCGCATCAGCGCGACAATCTGGTCGGCCAGGCCGAGCAGGTTCGTAGCGCCATCTCCGGCGTGCAGATCGACCTGCGCCACGATATCGCGCTGATCTCGGATGCGATCGCCTCCCGCGTCGACGAGGTCGCAAAGAGCATCACCGGTGCGCTGGAAGAACGCGGCGCCCACATCACAAGTGCGCTCAGCAATGCCGGCGACAACATGATCCTCGCGCTCGGGGAGCGCGGCGGCGACCTGCTTGACCGTCTCGAGGAAGCCAGCGCCGAAACCACGCGCGCGGTGCTCGACGCCAGCGAGCGCCTCACCAGCAGCCTCAACTTCAAGACCGGACACGTACATGACGAGTTCGCCGAGCTGGCCGACCGCGTCCACGAGGTGCTGAACGAGCGGATCGACCGCATCACCGGCGAATTCGAGCAGCGCTCATCCACCATCGTCGACGGTATTTCCGACCGGACCGAACAGGTTCATGACTCGCTGAAGAATTCCAGCGACTCGCTGCTGCTGGAACTTGAGCTGCGCAGTGGCGATCTGGTCAGCAAGATCGATGAAGCCGGCAACCGCCTGGCGACCCAAATCATCACCTCCGGCGACAAGGCCAGCGATGCGCTGGACGTAACCGTGAACTCGCTGGTGGCGAAGGTCATCAGCCAGACCGAGACCGCGCACGATACGCTCTCCTTGCAGATGAGCGCGTTCGATGAACTGGTGAAGAACCAGGGCACCGAACTTGCGGAAAAATTCGCGCGCGACAGCGGCACGCTCGGTGCCATCATTACCCGCCACATCTCGGAATTCGACCGCACCGTCAAAACCTTTGGCGGCGAGATCGTCGATCGCATGGGGCAGCGCACCGAGCATATCGCGGAAACCTTGAAGACCTATGTCGACACCTTCGACACCCGCTTGACTTCGAATGGCGGCGAAATCACCGCTTCGCTGGACCAGCGGCTGCTGCAATTCGAGACCACACTCGGCACCCGCGTCGCCAATCTCGATACCTCGCTCGACAGCAAGATCAAATCCTTCGATGCATCCATCGACGGCCGTCTCAAATCGCTCGAACAGACCTTCGATACGCGGGCGAAGTCGGTGACCGAAACCATCGACGGCCGCCTTGGCTCGCTGGCCTCGTCCCTGACCGATGGTGCCGCGCAGGCGATCCAATCGATCGACTCGCGCCTGACCCACCTTACCTCCTCGCTGACCGATGGCACCGCACAGGCGATCGAAGCCGTCGACCGGCGCATCTCCAGCGTGACCCAGACCATCGACGGCCGCAGCGCCTACCTGACCGACACCATTACGGCCCGGTTCCAGGAAATCCACCAGGGCATCGAAAGCAGGGTCGGCGCGGTCGCCAACGACATCGATGTGCGAGTTGCACAATTCGAAGACCTGCTGGGTTCGCGTATCGAAGCCGTGGCGGGTCGCATCGAGAGCAGCGGGCGGCAAGCCAGTGAAGGTCTCATGGCACGCGCCGAAGAACTTTCGCTTGGGATCAAGTCCCACGTTGAAGATGCGGAGCGCTCGCTGACCAACCTCGTGGTGAACACCAGCGAGACCATTCAGACCGGCGCACGCGCCGCGCAGCAATCGCTGCTTTCGGTTTCCTCCGATGTCGGCGCGCAGCTGAAGCTGACCTCGGCGGAGGTCGAACGCACCCTCACCGCCGTCGGCAGCGGTGCGGCGGACTCGATTGTGAGCAGCGCCCGCGATGCGCAGTCCATGCTGGTGACGGCCTCCGGCGATGCCGCCAACCAGGTCAAATTGCTGTCGGCCGACGTCGAACGAACGCTTTCCGCCGCCGGTACCGCGACCGCCGCGTCGATCCTCTCTGGCGCGCGCGAAGTGCAGACCACGCTGGTCACCGCTTCCTCGGATGCCGCCAACCACGTCAAGACATTGGCGGCCGACGTTGAACAAACGCTCTCCGCCGCCGGGACCGCAGCCGCCGCGTCAATTCTCTCCGGCGCTCGTGAAGTCCAGTCCACGCTCGTCACCGCGTCCGCGGATGCTGCCAACCATGTCAAGTCGCTGGCGACCGATGTCGAACGGTCGCTGTCCATCGCAGGGACTTCCACCGCCGAATCGATTGTCGCTGGTGCGCGCGAGGCTCAAGGCACGCTCGTCACCGCATCTTCAGACGCCGCCAACCACGTCAAGTCGCTGGCGGTCGATGTCGAACGTACATTGACGGCGGTCGGGGCCGACACTGCCGCCTCGGTCCTGAACAGCGCGCGCGAGGCGCAAAATGCGCTCAATGCGACGTCCGCCGACGCTGCCAGCCAGATCAAGGCGATCTCCGCGGATATCGAGCGGTCGCTCAGCACAGTCACCGCAAGCACCACGGATCATATCCAGAGCAGCGCGCTTAATGCGCAGAGCGTGCTGGTGGCCGCCTCCAACGAAGTCAGTTCGCAGGTCAAGTCGACCTCCGCAGAAATCGAACGCGCGGTTCTCGCCGCCAGCGGTGCTTTCGGTTCCACCATGACCGGCAAGACCGACGAAATCGTCACTTACGTGCAACAGCAGACCGATCGTCTGGCGCAGATGATCGACGGCAAGCGCGGATCGCTGGTGGAGGCGATCAGCGCCAAGACCAATCAACTCACGGTCGATATCGACCGCGTCACGTCGGATGCCCTGAAGTCGATCGAGAACCGGGGACAAACCTTCTCGCAGTCGGTGTTGAGCACCGGGTCCGACGTCGCGCGGACGATCACATCGGCGGGCGAATTGGCCACAGGTGCCGTCGGCAAGTCGCTGAAGGACCTGGAGCAGGCGTCGCGAGCGGCGATCGACCAGTCACGCCAGGTGTCAGTCGCCGCCGTCACCGAAATGCAGGAAACCAGCAAGATCCTGCGAACCGACACGGTCGCGCTGTTCGAACGCTTGCGCGAAGGCAATATCCTGTTGCAGGAAGTGCTGACCGGCGCCCACGACAATCTCAATTCGCTGGAGCGCGCCCTGGTCACGCGCGTGGCCGACTTCGTGTCAGCCATGAATGACGTCACCTCGCGCAACGGCGTCGCCAGCCAGACGCTGCAAAACCAGTTGAATATCTTCAACACGACAACCAGCAAGGCGCTCGAGGATCTCGGCTCGCTTTCCGGCCAGTTCGAGACCCATGGCAAGGCGCTGGTCGATGCCGCGGTTCTGGTCGAGCAAAGCAACCGCAACACCACCGCCTCGATTTCCGAACGCAAGTCGGCGCTGGAGTCGCTGGTCACCACGATTGATCTGCGCACCGCCGATCTCGATCAGCGATTGTCGCGGTTCACCGGCCTGCTCGACGAATCGCTGGCGGCCGCGGAAGAGCGCGCCCGCGATATCGCACGCGTGGTGGCGGAAACCGCCGGCGCGGGTTCTGCCGCGATCAGCCGGCAGTTCGAGGCCGTTCGCTCCACCGCCGAAGAGGAACGCCGCCTGACCGCCGAGGCGATGACCGAAATCTACCAGCAGAGCACGCAGGAAGCGGATGCGATGTTCACGCAGTCTGCGGAAAGGTTCGCGAACATGGTGGCGAGCATGAAGCAGATGGCTGCCGAAATGCACAACGAACTCGAGGCCACCCGCAACGAGCTTCGCCGCGGCGTGCTGGAAATGCCGCAGGAGGCCGCCGAGAGCACCGCGCAGATGCGGAAAGTGATCGTCGACCAGATCGAGGCCTTGGCGGAACTGAACCGCATCGTCGCCCATCACGGCCGCGGGCTCGACGTCGTGAGCGAGGGCCGCTCGAACTCGCATCGCGAGGAAGAGCCGATGATGGTCGCCGCCGGCGGGCGCAGTGCACCACGCATGCGCGACGGCGGCAGCGCCTCGAACCTGCCGCCGCCGGACCTGGGCGGGCCTTCCTCGCGCCGCACCGAAGCGCCGCCGGTTTCCCCCGCGAGCGCTGATCAAGGGCGCGATGGATGGCTTTCCGACCTGTTGAACCGCACCGATGCCGGCGCCGGCAACCGTGACGTCCAGCGTGGCCGCCCGCAGCAGGCGGGCGGCGGCAACCCGCTGGAGTCGCTTTCGCTCGACATCGGCCGCCTGATGGATCGCAATCTCGCCGCCGAGATGTGGGATCGCTATCAGCGCGGCGAGAGCAAGGCTTTCTCCAAGCGGCTCTACACGCCGGCCGGCCAGAAGGCCTTCGATGAAGTCGCCCGCAAATATCGCGCCGACCGCAATTTCAAGCAGACCGTCGACCGCTACATCGTCGAGTTCGAGCGCCTGCTCGACGAGGTCGCGCGCGACGAAGGCGGGGCTGCTGCGCTTCGTGGCCACCTGATCTCGGAGACCGGCCTCGTCTATACCCTGCTCGCCCACGCGGCGGGACGGTTAGGGTAAGCTTCATCTGAGCGCACAAGAAAAACGGAGGCAGCGATGCCTCCGTTTTTGTCTTGGGGGTTCGCAACCGGCGTGTGATCGAAACGCTACTGCCGCTTCCTCTCGGCCGCCGCCGCGGGGCCGGGCTTCGGAGGTTCCGCCGGCGTGCTGGCGTTGGCCGGGCCGAACAAGAGCCGCGTCGGGTTGCGGTCGAGATTGTTCACCGCGCGACTGATGTCGCCGAGCGTGCGGCGGCCGTCAGCTATCAAAAGACCCGATCGCTTGTCGAAATCCTCCGCCAGTTCGCGGATCGACTTCACTGCCTGGAACAGCTCGCCGCCCTCCTTGCCGCCGGCCAGCGTGTTCAGGCCCAGCATGAGGTTGTCGGCCTTGCCCATCACGCCGTCGACTTTAAGCATGACGCTGTCGATCTTCTCGGAATTGCGCGCCAGCGACGTGGTGAAGGTCTCCAGGTTATGCAGCGAGTTCTTCACCGCCTCCTGATTGTCGGCGACCACCCTGTTGATGTTCTGCAGCGTGCCGCGGATTGCCTCGGTGACGTCCTGCAGCGCGTTGGGATCGGCCGTCAGCGTGGGGACCCCGTCCTCATCCAGCGGAACCGACGGCGCGGCCTCCTCGCCGCCCTTCAGCGATATCGCTGCGACTCCGGTCAGCCCCTGAAATTCGAGCCCGACGAGGGTGTCTTTGCGAAGCGGAGCGTTATTCTCGACCATGGCGAGTGCGACGACACGACGCGGGTTGTCGAGTTTTACCGAGATCACCTCACCTACCCGGATACCGTTGAAGTTGACGCTGCCGCCGTTGCGCAGGCCGGCCGCGGGCCCTTCGAACACAATACGCAAGGGGCTGCGCGCCTTGGTGGTGTGGAGGGACTGGAACCACAGCACAAAGCCGAACGCCGCGGCAATCACCGCCAGCGTGAACGATCCGATCAGGACGAAGTTCGCCCGCGTTTCCATCAACCAACTCCCATACCAGGCCAGTGAATTCAGCACGCTGAATCAGAGCCGTCATTTATCCCCATGCTTTGGGCACGATCTTTTCCGAAAACCGGTATGCACTTTGCGCTAACGCGGCCCTCGGGTCGGAATCGTGCTCTAGCCCATGACAGCGCGGGCACGCTTGCCGTGGAAATAGGCCCTCAACCAGGGGTGCTCCGAGGCCTGCATGTCGGTCATCGATCCTGCTGCAATGATTTTCCCGTTCCCCAAAACGGCGATGCGGTCACAAGCGGTATAGAGGCTGTCCAGATCGTGGGTTACCATGAAAACGGTCAGCCCCAAAGTGCGCTGCAGGGTCCTGACCAGCTCGTCAAAGTCCCCGGCCCCAATGGGATCGAGGCCTGAGGTCGGCTCATCGAGGAACACCAGTTCCGGATCGAGCGCGAGCGCGCGCGCCAGCGCCACCCGCTTGATCATGCCGCCGGAGAGTTCCGAGGGAAAACGGTCGGCGACCTCGGGGCGCAATCCCACCATGCCGAGCTTTGCCACCGTGATCTCGTCGAGCAGTCGCTGCGACACATTCAGGTATTCCCGCACCGGAAACTGGATGTTCTGCCGCACGGTCAGGGAGGAAAACAGCGCGCCCTGCTGGAACAGGATTCCCCAACGACGCTCGACGCCGCGCCGCGCCGCGGCATCCGCGGCGTCAAGGTCAATCCCGAAAACCTCGATGCGTCCGCTGACCTTGGGGACAAGACCGATGATGGTGCGCGTCAACACCGACTTGCCCGCGCCGGAAGGACCGACGAAGCCAAGGATTTCGCCGCGCTTCACGTCGAGATCGAGCCCGTCCAGAACCTTGGTGGTGCCGAACTGCACCGAGATATCGCGAACCCGGATAATGGCGTTTTGCATCTCGGGGGCCATCGTCACATTCCGATCGAGGCGAAAAAGATCGCAAACACGCCGTCCATCACGATGACGAAGAAGATCCCCTTCACCACCGACGACGTGGTGTGCTGTCCGAGGGATTCGGCGCTGCCCTGCACGGCGAGCCCCTCGACGCATGCGACGATCCCGATCACGGCTGCCATCACCGGCGCCTTGATGATGCCGACGGTGAAGTGATCGATCGAGATCGCATCGCGCAGCCGGAGCAGGAACGCTTCCGGATCGACGCCGCCGTAGAGCCACGCCACCAGCCCGCCGCCATAGAGCGCCGCCATGGCGCCGAGAAAGGCCAGGATTGGCAGCGCGATGATCAGTGCCAGCATCCGCGGCAGGATCAGAACCTCGATCGGGTCGAAACCCATGGTGCGCAGCGCGTCGATCTCCTCGCGCATTTTCATCGAGCCGAGTTCGGCGGTGTAGGCGCTGCCGGAGCGCCCCGCCACCATGATCGCCACCAGCAGCACGCCGATCTCGCGCAGCACCAGCACGCCCAGCATGTCGACAACGAAGATATCCGCACCGAATTTGCGGAAATGGAAGATGCCCTGCTGCGAGATGATGCAGCCGATCAGAAACGTGATCAGCACAACGATCGGCACCGCGCGCCAGCACACCTGCTCGAGATGATGCACGGTCGACGTCAGACGGAAGCCCCTGGGGTGAATCATCACCCTGCCGCTCGCCGCGAGCACGGCGCCGAGCATGTCGATCAGTCCGACGATGGTTGCGCTGATGCCGACCATGCTTCGGCCGACCTGATCCAGCATTCCGGTAATCGTTACTGATTGGGTGTCGGAAGCGGGCGCGGCTTTCACCCTGCGCACCTCGTCGACCAGGCTTGAATAGTTGGCCGAAAGCCCGGCGATCTTCGCCTCGATGCCGCCCTGGGTCAGGCTGCGGCGAAGCCGTTCGATCAACCAGGCCCCGAAGGTATCGAGCTTCGAGACCTGCGATACATCGATAAAGATGTTCGGCCGGCTTCCGGTCAGCTTTTCGGCGTCGGCAACGATCTGCTCGAGCAGCGGCGCAAAGCGGGCGGTCCACGGACCCGCTGCGCACAGCGCAAGCCCATTGCCCTGTACCATCCGCTCCAATGTCGGATCACCTCTCACGATGCCAACTCCAGTGCCGATTCTCCGCTATTGATGGAAAAGCAAGACCCAACTCACCGCCCTTGCTTGTGGAACGCGCCCCTAACCAGCCATACTTGGTTGCGCCGGGCAAGCCGGCGATTCCGGAATTGCCAGATTTTAAAATGACTTCCAGCCAATCCTCAACGCTATCAGCGAGAATCGAGCGCTGGCCGATCGCAGGCAGCTTCACGATCAGCCGCGGCGCCAAGACCGAAGCGGTCACCGTGGTGGCGGAAGTCCGCCGTGGCGGCCGTACCGGGCGCGGGGAATGCGTCCCCTACCCGCGCTATAGCGAGAGCCCGGAAGCGACCTTGGCCGCCCTTCAGGCGATGCGGGAACCCTTATCCCGCGGGCTCGACAGGGAGGCCCTGCAGACCGCGATGCCTCCAGGTGCCGCCCGCAACGCGCTGGATTGCGCATTGCTGGACCTCGAAGCCAAGACGCGTGGTCAGCGCGTCTGGGACCTGCTCGGGCGTCCGGCGCCCGGCGCTTGCGTCACCGCCTACACGATTTCGCTTGCGTCGCCCGAGACGATGGCGGCGGCGACCGCCCAAGTCGCGCATCGGCCGCTACTCAAGATCAAGCTTGGCGGCCATGGCGACGGCGAGCGGATCGCGGCGGTACGCAAGGCCGCGCCTCGATCCGAACTCATCGTCGACGCGAATGAGGCATGGACATCAGGCAATCTCGAGCAAAATCTCGCGGCATGCGCGAAAGCCGGCGTCACGCTGGTCGAGCAGCCGCTTCCCGCCGGTCAGGATGAGGCGCTGGCGCGCATCGCGAGGCCGCTTGCCGTCTGTGCGGACGAAAGCGTGCACGATCGCTCTTCGCTGGATGCGCTGCGCGCACGCTATGACGCCGTCAATATCAAGCTCGACAAGACAGGCGGGCTGACGGAGGCACTGGCGACGGCCGACGTAGCGCGCGCCTTGGGATTTCAAATCATGGTCGGCTGCATGGTCGCGACCTCGCTGGCGATGGCGCCCGCGATGTTGCTGGCGCGCGAGGCCCGCTTCGTCGATCTCGATGGCCCTCTGTTGCTGGCGCGCGACCGCGATGGCGGCTTGCGCTACGACGGCAGCCTGGTTTATCCCCCGGACGCCGCGCTGTGGGGTTGATCCGCCAATCGATGTCGTGCGAGCCACATCACGACAGCGCCTGACAGCGCCATCGCAGCCATCAAGTAATAGACGCCCTGCCCGTAGCGCGCGAAGACTACGCCAGACAAAATCGAGGCGCTGCTGGCGACGATGCCGCTGCAGGCCGCGAGATAACCCTGCCCCCTTGCCATCACATGGAAAGGCACGTTGCGCACCAGCAGGCCCATGGTGCCGACCTGGGTCAGTCCGAACGACAGTCCATGCGCCAGTTGAACCACGGATAGCACCGCGACCGGAGGTTCCTGCGCCGTGATCAGCCAGCGCGCAACTGCGCTGAGCGCACCAATCACGACCAGCACGGCGTATGGCCGGGTAAACCGCGGCGACAGCGCAAACAGCACGATCTCGGCAAGCACGCCGAGCGACCACAGCCCGGCAATGGTGAGCCCGCCTAGGCCGGATTGCTTCCAGACAATGGAGGCGAAGATGTAATAGGCGGCGTGGCTGCCCTGGATCAGCGCCGATGCCAGGATGATGGCGAGGAAGCCGGGGTCACGGAGCAACGCGCCCGCGCCGCGCTGCATCACGTCAGCCTTTTTTAGACCATCGATCGGCCTGAGCCCAAGACTTGCCAATGCGCTGAGCCCGGCCACCGCCGCGATCACCCAAATCAGGTGTTCGGGCGCGATCACATCGACCAGCAGTCCGCACGCCAGTGCGCCCACCACGAATGCGGCCGAGCCCCATAGCCGCAACGGCCCGTAGTTGAGACCGTAATGCGACACGCCTCGCAACGCATAGGCGTCCGTCAGTGGCGCCATCGGCGTCCACAGGCAGCAGGTAGCGGCGAAGGCCACAAACACCAGAACTGCCTGATGCTGGGTGCCGACAACCGTCAATCCCAGTGCCGTCGCGAACGCCGTGATGATGATGGCGTTGCGCAACGACTGCCGCCGTTCGGCCAGACCGGTCACGAAGGGGAGCACCGTAAAGCGGGTGACGGCGGGCACCGCCGTGATGATCCCGATCCAGGACGCCTCGATCCCGACCGCCTTCAGCCAGACCGGGAAGAACGGCAAATAGGCACCGAGCAATCCGAATATGGCGCCGTAAAACAGCGCCAGCCTCGTCGCGAATCGCCTGGACGCCGCTTGAGATGCGATGGGGATTTGTGATTCGCTCGGCATCAATTCAATTGCGATTCGCTTGATATCGTGATGATCGTTAGCGTAACGCGCGATGATTTGCGCGGATTGAGTTTACGATGGCCGACGAAGCATTTGCCCTATCGCCGATTTCCGCTCGCGCGAGCTTGCCGCGCGAGGAGGATTATGAGGCGATCCGCGAAGCCTTCATGGAGACCTCGCGGGGCCGCTGGTTTCTCGGCGAATATGCCAAGCGCAACCGCAATGCCGATACCCGCATGGTGCTCGATGCGGTGGCGCGGATCGAGGAAAGCCTTGCCGCCCAGAGACAGCCCGTCCCCGAAAGCGGGCTCGCGGAGGCGTTGGCCGCCATCAGGCGCGCGCTCGAAGAGGCCAGAGCCGCCGCATCCGCCGCGCTCGACAGCCTTGCGCTGGAGGAAAATCTGGCGCCGGTCCGCAAGGGCGCCCGGGTTATCAGGGAAATCGCATGGCGCTTGCGGGAAATCGGCGCCGACGGCCGGATTTGCGATTTGATCGATT
>VAZH01000487.1 GCA_005884465.1 Alphaproteobacteria bacterium
CGCGCTGCTTGCAATTTTACCAAGACCTCACGAGCCCTTGGGATTGATCTCGGTGTAGTTGCCCTTGGCGTCCCATTTGTAGACGACATAGTCGATCTGCTTGATGTCGCCCTTGGCATCGAACTCCATCTTGCCGATCACCGTGTCCCAGGCGCCGCCCTTGATCGTATCCATGACCTTCTTCGGATCGGTGGTGCCGGTTTTCGCCACCGCCTGCGACCAGACCTGCATCGCGGCATAAGTGTAAAGCGTGTAGCCCTCGGGATCGACGCCTTTGGCCTTGAAACGCTCGACGATGGCCTTGGCCGTCGCCTTGTTGCGGGGGTCGGGACCGAAGGTGAAGAGCGTGCCTTCGCCGGCGGGGCCGGTAATCGATGCGAACTCCTTGTCGGCCAGCGCATCGCCGGCCATCAACACGGTCTTGAGACCCTGATCGCGCATCTGGCGCACGAGCAGACCCGATTCCTGATGATAGCCGCCGACATAGACGAGGTCGATATTATCGCGCTTCAGACGCGACACGATCGCGTTAAAATCCTTGTCGCCCTTGTTGTAGGACTCGAACATCTTTTCGGTAAGGCCGGCCTTGTTGAGCGCCTTCTTGGTTTCGTCGGCGAGGCCTTTGCCGTAGGTGGTCTTGTCGTTGAGGATGGCGACGTTCTTGCCTTTGTAATTTTTCGCAATGTATTCGGCAGCGACCAGGCCCTGCTGATCGTCGCGGCCGCAGACGCGCGCCACGTTCCAGAGCTTGCGCTCGGTAAACAGCGGGTTGGTGGAAGCCGGCGTGATCTGCAATACGTTGCCGTCGGCATAGGCTTCCGACGCCGGGATCGACGACGACGAACAGTAATGGCCCGCGACGAACGGGATTTTCGCGCTGGCGAACTTTTCCGCGACCGAACGCGCCTGCTTGGGATCGCAGGCATCGTCGCCGACTTCCAGCGCCAGTTTCTTGCTCAGTACGCCCCCGGCTGCGTTGAGATCCGCCACCGCCTGTTCAGCGCCGTTCTTCATCTGCCGGCCGAATGCGGATTCGCCGCCCGTCATCGGGCCCGCCACTCCGATGGTGATGTCCTGCGCAAGCGCTGCTGTCGACAGCACAAACGATGCGCCCAATGCCAGGCCGATGAGCTTTGATGATTTCATGAGGAGTCCTCGCGGGTAGGTCGCTACGGGAAGCACCCGGCAGGCCGCCGGGCAATCGCGGTCATTGTCGGCTGATTTTGCCGTGAAGTCATCGGCAAATTTCAGGCAAATCCACGTTAATTCGAAGCGTCTTGCTGCAGTGCTTACCGACAGCGTCGCCCCGGCGAAAGCCGGGGCCCGTAACCACAGGGTTCAGTTGGTGAGAGGCGTCTATCCCAGTGCAAATTTGTGAGATCGCGCGGTATGGGTCCCGGCGTTCGCCGGGACGAGTCGCGCAACGCTATCCCCGCCTTCCGCCTTCCAGATAGGCGGCGCGGATTTCAGGACGCTGCAGCAGCTCGGTTCCGGTTCCGCTCAGCGTGATCAGGCCGTTGACCATGACGTAGCCGCGATGGGCCAGCCGCAGCGCGTGATTGGCGTTCTGTTCGACGATCAGCACGGTGAGGCCGTCCTGCCGGTTCAGGGTGCGGATTGCGTCAAAAATCTGGCGCGCGATCAGCGGGGCCAAGCCGAGCGAGGGCTCATCCAGCAGCAGCAGGCGAGGGCGGCTCATCAGCGCGCGGCCGATCGCCAGCATCTGCTGCTCGCCGCCGGACAGCGTGCCGCCGCGCTGGCCCATGCGCTCCCTGAGCCGAGGGAATAGCGTGAAGACCCGTTCGAGTCCGGCGGCGCGCTCGGCCTCGCCGCACTCGGTGGCGTCAGCGCCCATCTGCAGGTTTTCGGCAACGCTCATGCGCGGGAAAATCCGGCGGCCTTCCGGCGCCTGCGCAATGCGCAGCCGGGCGATCTCATGGCTCGGTACATCAGTGATATCGCGGCCGTCGAACTGGATGTGTCCTGATCGGGCCCGCGGCTTGCCGAAGATCGTCATCATCAGCGTCGACTTGCCGGCGCCATTGGCCCCGATCAAGGCGACGATCTCGCCAGGATTGATATCAAGATCGACGCCTTTCAGCGCCTCGATCTTGCCATAGGCCGCGCGCAAGGACCGGATCGCGAGCAGGGGCGCGGTGGATGGCGCGGTCACGTTCCGCGCTCCATCAGCGCGATCGCTTCTTCCTCGTCGGCACCGAGATAGGCCGCGATCACCTTGGGGTCGTCGCGGACGTCCTGCGGCGTGCCTTCGGCGATCTTCACGCCGTAATCCATCACCACGACGTGGTCGGAAATTTCCATCACCACCGACATGTCATGCTCGATCAGCAGGATCGAGACGCCATGGTCGGCGCGGATCGAGAGCAACAGCTCGCTCAGCGCGGCACTTTCGCGCGCGTTCAATCCGGCGGCCGGCTCGTCGAGGCACAGCAACGCGGGTTCGGTGCACATCGCGCGCGCGATTTCGAGACGGC
>VAZH01000488.1 GCA_005884465.1 Alphaproteobacteria bacterium
CGCCGCGGCCTACGGCGTCACCGTGGATCCGGAGCAGGCAAAACTGACGCTGGCCGATTATTTCGACGTTCATCTCGATCATGCCCCGAAGGAGGGCGCGACGCTGGCGCTCGATACGATCGATCTGGTGGCGCGCAGCATCTCCGGCGGCAGGGTCAATGTCGTCGGACTTCGTCTGCCGGAGGACGAGGAGCCGCAACCGTTGACGCGGATGGCTTCGTTGAAGCGCAAGCTGTCGGAGCTGTGGTCGTCGGTGGCGGGTATCTGATCGGGCGCGGACACGTCGTAATCCGGATAAGCGAACGGGTCGGCGGGAAGCCCCGCCCGATGACAGGTTCCGCGACATCCGGAACCAACGTGGTATGTGCGATGCCTATTTATTTGGCTGCAATGCCT
>VAZH01000489.1 GCA_005884465.1 Alphaproteobacteria bacterium
AATCGGCACCGGGCAAGGTGCCGAGCAACCCGACACCCATCAAGAGCATCTGCTGCAAAATGAGCACGAAGGCAGCCGGAAGCACATAGGTGGCATAGCCGCCTTCCGGATTGAACACCGGCACCGCGGTCAGAGGCATGGGATCCGGCGCGACGACGGCGATGGCCGGATCGACGCCGATGGCGATCAGGCGAGCGGTTTCGATCTCGGCACCGACGGCGCGCGCCACAGCGGCGACCGCTCCCGCCACGCGCTGGTAGATCAGAAAATAACTGGCGTCGGCGTAGAGCGCGACCGGCGAAGGCCGGCCGTGCAAAAGGTCGCGCTCGAAATATTGCGGGATCACCAGGATGCCATCGACCTTGCGCGCAAAGACCTCGCGCTCCGCGCTCGCGAGGTCCGGCAATACCTCGGTGATCGCGACGTCAGGAGTGGCGTCGACCCGGCGGGCGAAGTCCCGGCTGCTCTGGGTTCCGTCGCGATCGACGACCGCGATCGGGACGTTGCGCAAGGCCTCATTCAAATAGGGCTGGGGATAGAACAGGGCATAGAACGCGGCGCCCAGGATGAGCACGGAAAACGCCGGCTTGACCGTAAAGATGCGACGAATTTCGTGCTGAAAAACGAAAAGAAGTCCGCTCATGACGGCACCTCCACAAGCGGCTGCGCTGCGCTGCGGCCTTCGATCCGATGAGCGGACCTGTGCATGCTCTCCAGCTTCCATGCAGCAAGTCCGATGAGACCGATGGTGAACGCGGCGAGGACCAACAGCGGCTTCCAGGAAAGGTCGACCGGCGTGCCGCGCACGGTCTGGTCGATGCGAGCGGTCAGGTACCACGTTCCCGGCAGCAGCTCGCCCCAGGCATAGGCGAAAGCATTCATGCCGAGGCGCGGAAAACCGATTCCCATGAAGCCGAACGCAGGCGCCGTTACCAGGGTGGCAATGCTTACCGCGGTGATCGTCGGCTTGAGCAGCAGCGCCAGCAGCGCTCCCAGAAGCTGACATGACAGGATGAACAGCATGCCGGCCAGAATCAGCAGCCAGGAATGTCCGCGCAGCGGCAGTTCGAAGACGACAAACAGCAGCGTGTCCGACAGACCCAGCACCAGCAGGAAAAGGATGGTGTAGGGCAATATTTTGCCCGCCATGGCCGGCCAGAGTCCGCCGCCCAACCTGCGAAGTATTCGAAGGCGATAAGGTGTTTCGACATCGAGGCCAACGGAATAGGCCGACGTCGTCACCATAATGACCTGCAATATGCTCGGTATCAGGGCGGTCAGCAGGAAAAAGACATAGTTCAGGGTCGGGTTGAACAGCGCATGGGTCTGAACCGGAATCGGTTGCAGATCGGCCGCTGCGAAATCGAGCGGCTGGCCCTGAGCACTGCGTAGCGACAACCGAATTCCTGCTGCTGCGGTCGGAACTGCCGCGTTCACGCCACGGACCGCAAGGTTGCCGGTCGTCAGGGTTTGCGTGTTGTAGAAAAAGACGACTTCCGGCCGGCGGCCCGCGAACACGTCGCGCTGCAGATAAAGCGGCAGCATCAACAGCCCGTGGATCTTGCCGGACAGGATCAGATTGCGCCCTTCCGCAAGATCGCCGACGCGTACTGCCACGGCGGAGTCCGGGGTTGCGTCGACCATGCGGATGATGGTGCGCGACAGGTCTGAACTGTCGAGATCGAGCACGCCGATCGGCAACCGCGTCGCCAGTCCGGCGCTGAAGATGGCGGCGAGGAAGGCCATCTGGGCAAGCGGGACAATCGTT
>VAZH01000490.1 GCA_005884465.1 Alphaproteobacteria bacterium
TCCGCTGGCGGGTGTGCCGGTCACCGTCAAGGTCAATATCGATCAGGAAGGGTGTGCCACCACCAACGGCCTTAAACTGCAGCGCGACGTGATCGCAGCAACCAACAGTCCGGTGATCGACAATTTGCGCAAGGCGGGCGCGGTCATTCTCGGCCGCACCAACTGTCCGGCGTTTTCGTATCGCTGGTTCACCACCAACCTGATCCATGGCGACACCAAAAATCCGCGCGATCCAGCCATTACGCCCGGAGGCTCATCGGGCGGCGCCGGGGCGGCGGTCGCGGCCGGCATCGGGCATATCGCGCATGGCACCGATATCGCAGGATCGATCCGCTATCCGGCCTATGCCTGCGGCGTTCATGGCCTGCGGCCGACTGTTGGCCGTATCGCGGCCTTCAATGCCGCGTTGCCTGAACGTACGATCGGGCCGCAGATCTCTGCGGTATCCGGCCCGCTCGCGCGCACCATCGGCGATCTCAGGATTGCGCTCGCGGCGATGTCCGCAAAAGACGTGCGCGATCCCTGGTGGGTGCCGGCGCCTTTGGAAGGACCGGCGAGGCCGAAGCGGGCCGCGCTGTGCCTTCGTCCCGACGGTCTCGAAACGGTCGCGGAAGTGAAAGCGGCCGTCGCGGATGCCGGCAAGCGCCTTGAGCGCGCCGGATGGACGTTGGAAGAAATCGAAACAACGCCGCCGCTGCGCGAGGCCGCAGACCTCCAGACAAAGTTGTGGCTCGGCGACAACTATGAGGCGCAGCTCGAAGCCGCCGAGCGCGAAGGCGATCCCGGCGCGCTCGCTTGCCTGCGCGGCAACCGGGCCAAGGTTTTTCCCTTTGACGCGGCTGCATTCTCGAAAGCCCTGACGCGCCGGGCGACGCTGACGCGCGAATGGCTGCAGTTTCTTGAGACCTATTCGGTCTTGCTGATGCCGGTATCCGCCGAGCTGCCGTTTGCCGACGGCCTCGATCTGCGCGACGACGCCTCGTTTGCGCGGGTATGGCGGGCGCAGCTGCCGCAAATTGCCATTCCCTTCATGGGGCTGCCCGCGCTAACCGTCTCCATCGGATTGGTGGGACGTATTCCCATCGGCGTTCAGGTCGTCTCCGGTCGCTACCGCGAGGATCTCTGCCTGCTCGCGGGCGAGGCGATCGAAGCCGGCGGAACGCCGTCGGCACCCGTCGATCCCGTACGTTAAATGAATTCCCGACCAACTTGAGAAGAACACCATGGCTGGCATTTACGATTTCAAGGCAAGGTCGCTTGCCGGTGAGGACATTCCGCTGCAGCGGTTCGAGGGTCAGGTTTTGCTGATCGTCAACACCGCAAGCGCTTGCGGGTTCACGCCGCAATACAGAGGTCTCGAAGCGCTGCATCAGACGCTTCACCCGCGCGGTTTGTCCGTTCTCGGTTTTCCCTGCAACCAGTTCGGAAACCAGGAACCGGGCGACGCCAAGCAGATCGAGCAGTTCTGCACTAAAAATTACGACGTCACCTTTCCAATGTTCGCCAAGATCGACGTCAATGGCAACAACGCGCATCCGTTGTTTAGCTATCTGAAGAGCGAGAAAGCGGGCCCGCTGGGTCCATCGATCAAATGGAATTTCACCAAATTCCTGGTCAATCGTTCGGGCAAGGTGGTGGCGCGGCATGCGCCCACTGCAAAACCGGAAGGACTGACAAGAGAAATCGAGGCCCTGCTGTGAACGATAAGAATGACGCCAGTAACGACCAAGTTGCTGACCAGCTCCCCGATCGTCTTTCGACCGATCCGAAAAGCCCTTACTACAATGCCGAGGTGCTGGCCCGCGACGTCGGCATTCGCTTCAAGGGTATCGAGAAGACCAACGTCGAGGAGTACTGCGTCAGCGAGGGCTGGGTAAGGGTAACCGCAGGCAACGCCAAGGATCGCTACGGCAACCCGCTTACGATAAAAGTTCACGGCCCGGTCGAGCCGTATTTTCGCGACAAGGGACCGACCTGAGTCTTTCGTCATTGCGAGCCAACGGGTCGGCGCAAGGCGCCGCCCGATGACAGGCTCCGCGAAGCAATCCATTACTGCATCACAAGCAGAAGAATGGATTGCTTCGTCGCTATCGCTCTTCGCGATGACGGTGCACTAAATCCAGCCATCCTACGAAAGCCAAACCCGCCATGTCCGTCCGCATTGTCGATATCAGAGAGGTTACAAAGCCGATCGCCTCGCCCATTCGCAACGCCTATATCGATTTCACGAAGATGACGACGAGCCTCGTTGCCGTCATCACCGATGTCATGCGCGACGGCAAGCGCGTGGTCGGATACGGCTTCAATTCCAATGGCCGCTACGGGCAGGGCGGACTGATCCGCGAGCGTTTCGCGCCGCGGCTGATGGAAGCCGATCCGAAGACGCTGCTTGACGAGGACGGCGACAATCTCGATCCGGACAAGATCTGGGCGACGCTGATGTCGAACGAGAAACCGGGCGGCCATGGCGAGCGCTCGGTCGCGGTCGGCACCATCGACATGGCGGTGTGGGACGCGGTGGCCAAGATCGCGCGAAAACCGCTGTTTCGGTTGCTCGCCGAGCGTCACGGGCGCAGCGCGAATCCGCGCGTGTTCGTCTATGCCGCCGGCGGTTACTATTATCCCGGCAAGGATCTATCGATGCTGCGCGGCGAGATGCGCGGCTATCTCGATCGCGGCTACAACGTCGTGAAGATGAAGATCGGGGGCGCGCCGATATCGGAAGATCGCATGCGCATCGAGGCCGTTCTCGAAGAAATCGGCAGCAAGGCGCAACTCGCCGTCGATGCCAACGGCCGGTTCGATTTGGAGACCGCGATCGCCTATGCAAAAATGCTGCGCGAATATCCGCTGTTCTGGTACGAGGAGGCCGGCGATCCCCTGGATTTCCAGCTCCAGACCGCACTCGCGGAATTCTATCCCGGACCCATGGCGACCGGCGAGAATCTCTTCAGCCATCAGGATGCGCGCAATCTCATTCGCTATGGCGGGATGCGGCCCGACCGCGACTGGCTGCAGTTCGATTGCGCGCTGTCGTATGGGCTATGCGAGTATCAGCGCACGCTTGGCGCGCTGCAAACTCAGGGATGGTCTCCGAGCCGATGCATTCCGCATGGCGGACATCAGATGTCGCTGAATATCGCGGCCGGCCTCGGCCTCGGCGGCAATGAAAGCTATCCCGATCTGTTCCAGCCCTATGGCGGTTTCCCCGACGGCGTTCGTGTCGAGAACGGTCACATCACCATGCCGGACTTGCCGGGTATCGGCTTCGAGAGAAAATCCGATCTCTACGCCGAGATGAAGGCGCTGGCTTCGTAGGCCTCATGGTTCGAGACGCGCGGCGTTGCCGCGCTCCTCACCATGAGGATGAGGACCTCATCCTGAGGAGGCGCGAAGCGCCGTCTCGAAGGATGAAGCCACCGCACTGAAGACGCTCTGCCTCTCACGACAGCCGCATGTCCAGCAGCCGCCGGCCTTCGTTCTTCAGCAATTTCTTCACGGCGCTTGAAGCGGCGATCTCGCCCTGGTTGGCGTAGGCCTCGTGGTTCTTTTCGATGTCCTCGAGCCGATAGAGATAGTTGACCATAAGCCCCGCGGATTCGCGCAGGCCCTTCGGCGACAGATCGCCGAGCCAGTCGATCCGCTCCAGCCGCGCGCCGTTGCCGAGATGGAATCGGGCCACCGAATCGATCAGGCGGCCTTTCGGCGTGCGCGCCTTCAGGAAATAATAGGCGGCGAGGGGCTCGAGCACCGAGCGCAGTTGTGCTGCCAGTTCGGCATTCCTGAACCAGTCAGGCCTGTCGAGGTGATCGAGCAGCGCCCGATCCTCCTCGGATAGCGGCACATCGCTCGCCTGCTTCAGCCATTGCATGAAGCCCGGCACCGGCGACAGCGTCACGAAATTCTCCAGCTTTGGCAATTCGCGCCGCAATTCCTCGACCACCTGCTTGATCAGGAAGCTGCCGAACGAAATTCCGCCGAGACCGCGTTGGGTGTTGGAGATCGAATAGAACACCGCGGTGCGGGCGCGCTCGATCGGCACTGGCTTGCGGTCCTCGGCGAGCAGTGGCGCGATCGCGCCCGGAATCGATTCCGTCAGCGCCACCTCGACGAAAATCAGCGGTTCGTCGACCAGGGCGGGATGGAAGAAAGCGTAACAGCGCCGGTCGACGGGGTCGATGCGGCGGCGCAGATCGTTCCAGTCGCGAATCTCATGCACCGCCTCGTAGCGGATGATTTTTTCCAGAATGTTCGCGGGCGTCGACCAGTCTATCCTGCGCAGCACGAGAAATCCCCTGTTGAACCATGAGCCCAGCAGATGCACCATGTCGCGGTCGAGCGCGGCAAGGTCCTTGTGGCCGTTCGTGAGATCGAGCAGATCGGCGCGCATCGACACCAGTTCGCTGGTGCCGCTAGGCGCGCGGTTGAGCCGGCGGATCAGTTCCTGCCGCCGCGGTTCGGAAGCAAAATGCAGGTCGCTGGCATCCTCGTCGGTGGACTGCGCGCGCCAGGTCTCGATCGCCTGCGCAATTCTTTGCCGGTCCGGACCGTAGTTGCGAACCAGGGTCTCGAAGAACGACAGCCGGCTGGCGTCGTCGAGATGATGGTAGCGGTCGAGAACCTCCCGCGCCATTGCGGTGCCCGAGGCCTCGCCGCGGCCTGACAACAGCGCCTCGCATAACTCAACCAGGTCGGAGGTGTCCTGTTTTCCGTTGGATGATCCGGCACGGCGAAGCAAAGTGCGGCCGCGCTCGGAAATCGAGGCCAGCAGGTCCGAGAAAAAGGCGTTGTTCATGGCGGGCAGGTCGAATCCAAACCGGGCGGAATTGTTACATGGATTTAAGGTGGGGCGGATCACAATCAAGCGGGCGTGTAGCGCAAAAAATCGTCATGCGCGGGAGCCGTCATTGCCGGACTGAACACTTAACCCGGCAATCCATCCCGTTTCGAAAAATGCACTTTTGTGAAGATTGATGGACCCCCGGGTCAAGCCCGGGGGTGACAGGCAAAATTTGTCACGACCGAATCGGCCCTATTTCGTTTCCGAAAACTCCGTCGGCGTCTTGCCGGTGACCTGCCGGAACGCGTGCGAAAACGCCGGCACGCTGGCGTAGCCGAGATCGGCGGCCAGTTGCTTGACCGAGACATTGGCTTCCATCGACAGTCTTTCGATCGCGGCCGCGATGCGTGCGCGCTGGCACCAGCTTTTGAAGCTCAGTTGGGTCTCCGACGAGAACAGCCGCGACAGCGTCCGCGCCGAGGTCCCGACCGCGCGCGCCAGCGCCTCGATCTCATGCGAAGCCGTCAGATCGGCAAGCACGATGTCTGCCGCGCGGCGGCAGCGTGGCTCATGCGGCAGCGGAATGAAGGTCGTGGAATCCTCGGCGTGATGCAGCTCGAGGACGGCTAACCTGACCAGCAGGCCGGTACGATCGGGATCAGTGCGGCCATCGAACAGCGCGAGGATGGTCTCGCGCAGCAGCCGCGACACCCGCA
>VAZH01000491.1 GCA_005884465.1 Alphaproteobacteria bacterium
CCGGTGCGGTGAGCGCATTGCGCGCGGGCAAGAGCCTGTTGCCGGCCGGCGTGATCCGGGTCGATGGGCAATTCGCGCGCGGCGACGCGGTGGTGGTGCGCGGTCCCGACACCCGGGAGATCGGCCGCGGCCTCGTCGCCTATGACGCCGAGGACGCCGAGAAGATCAAGGGCCGCTCGTCGCCCGATGTGATGGCCATCCTCGGCATCAGCGGCCGCGCGGAAATGATCCATCGCGACGATCTCGTGGTCGGCCCGCGCGGCGCATTTTCCGGCTAGGCCAATGGCCGAGCCGCTTTACGGTGAAGTGCAAGCCTCTCGAGCCGCCGAAAATACCGGTCATGGCCGGCCAGCCATGCTCCCTCCACAGTTCGCCAAACGTGGATTTCCGTGCTACGACATGGCCTTAACTGAAGCCGGGACCGAGATGAGCGCACCCTTGAAGGCGATCGACGGCAACGCCGATTTGCCGGCCCTGATGACCGAGCTTGCGAGGCATGCACGCGCCGCCGCGCGGACGCTGGCGCTTGCCTCCCCTGAACAGAAAAATCGCGCGCTCGAGGCGATGGAGCGCGCCATCCGCGCCAACGCGCCCGCGATCCTCACAGCCAATGCCGAAGACGTCGCGGAAGTTCGCGCCGGCGGCGCGAGCTCAGCCTTCATCGATCGGCTGACGCTGACGCAGGCGCGGATCGATGCGATGGCCGACGGCATCGCGACCGTGCGCGATATCGCTGACCCCGTCGGCGTCGTAACCGAGAGTTGGCAGCGTCCGAACGGCATGACCATCGAGCGGGTGCGCGTGCCGCTCGGCGTGGTCGCCGTGATCTTCGAGAGCCGCCCCAATGTCGCTGCCGACGCCGGCGTGCTGTGCCTGAAATCCGGCAACGCGGTGATCCTGCGCGGCGGCTCCGACAGTTTCCGGTCCTGCCGCGCGATCCACGACTGCCTGGTGCAGGGATTGCGCGAAGCGGGTCTGCCGGAGGCTTCGATCACGCTGGTGCCGACCCGTGACCGCGCCGCGGTGGGCCTGCTGCTGAGCGGATTGAACGGCGCCGTCGATGTGATCGTGCCGCGCGGCGGCAAGAGCCTGGTCACGCGCGTCGAGGCCGAAGCGCGCGTGCCGGTATTCGCGCATCTCGAAGGCGTCAACCACGTCTATGTCGATCACGCCGCCAATCTCGAAATGGCGAAGTCGATCGTGCTCAATGCCAAGATGCGCCGCCCCGGCGTCTGCGGCGCCGCCGAAACCTTGCTGGTCGATCGCCAGGGCGCATCGACCAATCTCAAGCCGCTGGTCGAGATGCTGATCGACGCCGGTTGCGAGGTGCGCGGTGACGATGCCGTACAACGAACCGACGCCCGCGTGAAGCCGGCCTCCGACGAAGACTGGGATACCGAGTATGAGGACGCCATCATCACCGCGAAGGTGGTGGACGGCATCGATGAAGCGATCGCGCATATTCACAACCACGGTTCGCAGCACACGGACGCGATCGTGACCGAGGACAAAACCGCCGCGCGCAAATTCCTCAACGAGGTCGATTCGGCAATCGTGCTGCATAACGCATCGACGCAATTTGCCGACGGCGGCGAATTCGGCTTCGGCGCGGAAATCGGCATCGCCACCGGGAAATTTCACGCCCGCGGCCCGGTCGGCGCCGAACAATTGACTAGTTTCAAGTATCGCGTCCACGGCACCGGGCAGACGCGGCCGTGATCCCCAAAGCGTTTTCAAGCGAAAGCCTGCCCCGGACGCGATCCGGGGTGGGCACCGGTTCGCGTGACGAAAACGCGTCAAAAAAGAGGACATTGCGCTCGCGGTGGCCCCGTTGAACCAAGCGTCTGCCGCGCCGCAATCGGTCTCCCAAGCCATCCCGCTCTACAGCAACGGCATGCGCATCGGCCTGCTCGGCGGCTCGTTCAATCCGCCTCACCTCGCGCATCGCGCCATCAGCCTGTTTGCGATCAAACGGTTGAACCTCGACCGCGTGTGGTGGCTGGTGACACCGGGCAATCCGCTGAAGCAGCAGGGGGCCTTGCACGATCTCGACCAGCGCATCGAGGCCGCGCGCCAAATGGCCGACGATCCGCGCATCGACGTCAGCTGTCTCGAATCCGTCATTGGAACCCGCTACACTGTCGACACCATCACTTACCTGCGCCGCCGCGCCGCCGGTCTGCGCTTTGTCTGGATCATGGGCGCCGACAACCTTGCGCAATTTCATCGCTGGCAAAACTGGCGCCGCATCGCCTCCGAGGTGCCGATCGCGGTGATCGACCGTCCGCCACAAAGCTTCCGCGCACTGGCCGCGCCTGCGGCGCAAGCGCTCGCGCGCTATCGCCTGCCCGAAAATCAGGCGGGCCGGCTGGCGGACCAGCCCGCGCCGGCCTGGGTCTTTCTCACGGGGATGAAATTGAGCCTGTCATCCACCGGGCTGCGGAACCCGGACGGCAGCTGGAGGGCAAAATGACAGGGACGCGCTCACTGGAATATTGAAACCATTAACCCCACATTCGTAATGTAGTATAGTGAGCGTGCGCCGGGATTCGGCGTTCGCGATACAGTGAAAGGAATGGTCCCTGGCAACATCTGTATTGTCCAAGTCTGTTTTACCGAAGACGCGTAAAACATCGACCCACGCTGCGGCCTTGAAGGCGCAACCCGACGCTGACAGGACGCTGAATATGATCCTCTCCCGCCTCGACGATATGAAGGCGGAAGAAACGGTCACCATCGACCTTCGCGGTAAATCCCTGTTTTCCGACTACATGATCGTCACCTCGGGCCGGGCCAACCGGCACGTCGGCGCGATCGCGGAAAATGTCGCCAAAGGTCTCAAGGAAACTGGAATCAAAAGTATCCATATCGAGGGCTTGCCCAATTGCGACTGGGTGCTGATCGATTCCGGCGACGTGATCGTGCACGTGTTCAGACCCGAGGTGCGCGAATTCTACAATCTGGAAAGATTGTGGACGCAGAAACCGGCGGCGGCGAAGGCGATCTAACTGTCGAGCCGATGTGAATCGGCAAGGCGCATGCTAGCGTTGCGCTCATGCGTGTCGTCGTCATTGCAATCGGCCGGTTGAAGCACCGGTTGAAGCAGGGCCCGGAGCGGGAACTGGCGGAACGCTACCGCGAACGCTTCGATGATATTGGCCGCAAACTCGGATTTCGCGGCCTCGTGATCCATGAAATTCCGGAAAGCCGGGCGGGCGACGCCGCCAGGAGGATTGCCGAGGAAGCGGCCGCAATTTCGGCCACAATCCCTGAGAAAGCCGTGCTGGTGACACTGGACGAGCGCGGCGACAATATCGACAGCACCGTTTTCGCCCGGCATCTTGGCCGCTGGCGGGATCAGTCGGTCGCCAACACTATTTTCGTGATCGGCGGCGCGGACGGACTTTCGCCCGATTTGCGGCGCAAGGCTAAGCTCAGCATCGCATTCGGCTCCGCGACCTGGCCGCATCAATTGGTTCGCATCATGCTTCTGGAACAAATCTACCGGGCCGCGACTATTTTGGCGGGCCACCCTTATCACCGCGCGTAACCCGCGCTCGCCGCATGATCCGGAAAAAGTGGGAAACCGGTTTTCCGAAAACATCATGCGCAAACAAAAAGATAACGCTAGAGCCCTGGAAGGCTGATTCGGTCCAGATGCAATCAACGGCGAACGCTCATTCCTACCCTGACACCAGCAGCCGCGGCTGGCTGTCTTCCGTCCGCATTCCGCTTTCGATCGCCTTGCTGTCCCCCGGCTTTGCCGGGATCAGCCTGTTGCCGGCTGCGGCCCAGGTCGCAGGCCCCACGCAGCAGACCACAGCCGCTTCACCTGATGCCATCAAGCAGCGCGAGCAGGAACTTGAAGCTACCCGGGCGCAGCAAAAAAGTGCAGCGGAAGCCCAAGCGAAACTGAAAGCCGATATCGCGGCGATCGGTCAGGACCGCAGCAAGCTCAATCAGCAGTTGATCGACATCGCAGCCCAGGTCCGCGGCGTCGAGACCAGGATCGGTGACGCCGAAGCAAGGCTGCGCCCGCTCGATTCCCGCGAGCAGGAAATTCGCGGATCGCTGGATTCGCGCCGCTCCGAAATTGTGGAGGTCCTGGCGGCGCTGCAACGCGCCGGACGACGCACGCCACCTGCCTTGCTGGTGCGGCCCGAAGACGCGCTGCAATCGCTGCGTACTGCCATGCTGCTCGGCTCCGTGGTACCCGAATTGCGGACACGCGCGGAAAAACTGGCCGGCGACCTCACTGAATTGGTTACGCTTCGCAAGACCATCGCCACCGAACGCGATCGGCTGGCCGTCGACCGCGACAAGCTCAGGGAAGACCAGACCCGGCTCGCCGCCCTTGTCGAAGAGCGGCAGCGACAGCAGAGTTCGATCGAGAAAGACCTGGAGGTCGAAGGCGCCCGCGCCATCGCGCTGTCCCGGCAGGTCGACAGCCTGCAGGGCCTGATTGCCAAAATGGAGCAGGACCTGAAAAGCGCCGCCAAAGCGGCCGCAGCCGCCAATCTTCAAGGCGCCCCCGCTACCCTCAACGGCAAGCCTAATCTTGGGGCGCTCAAGGACCCTGCCCGGATGAGCCCGGCCATTGCTTTTGCATCCGCCAAGGGTTTATTCGCAATGCCGGTTAATGGCGTCAAGATTCGCGAATTTGGCGGTTCCGACGGCGCTGGTGGCGTAGAAAGAGGCATTTCCTTGGCAAGCCGGCCCGGAGCCCAGGTCACAACCCCGTGTGATGGCTGGGTTGTGTATGCAGGACCGTTTCGCAGCTACGGACAACTCTTGATCCTCAACGCCGGGGGCGGGTATCATGTGTTGATCGCCGGGATGGAGCGCATTTCGGTTAACATCGGTCAGTTTGTACTTACGGGGGAGCCGGTCGCGACCATGGGATCGAAGTCCCAGGTTGCCTCTATCCTCGCGGCGAACGCGAGCCAGCCCGTGCTCTATGTCGAGTTCCGTAAGGACGGCACTCCAATCGATCCAGGCCCATGGTGGGCCGCAAATGAAGGCGAAAAGGTTCGCGGATGATGCGCAAGACTTCTGTAATTCTCCTGAGTGCCGCCACCGGCGCGGCATTGACGTTGTTCGTCACCCAGCCACGCGCGGTGCTGATGGGATCGAGTGCCCGCGCGGCGACCTCGGACACCTATCGCCAGCTTAATTTGTTCGGCGATGTGTTCGAACGGGTCCGCAGCGACTATGTCGAGAAACCCGACGACAGCAAGCTCGTCGAATCGGCCAT
>VAZH01000514.1 GCA_005884465.1 Alphaproteobacteria bacterium
CGACTGGCCGATGACCAGCGCAACGCGGTTTTCGGCGGATGCGGCGTGGGCGAGCGAAATTGGGAGAAACAGTAAAAGCCCGGCTAGAAACAGCAGGTTGCGAAAAAGAAAAACAGGACGGCGCATGACATCACCTCCATCGCAATATTCATCTGACGATGACAGCTTTTCTGCCCTTCCGCCAACAATCCATCTGTGAGCTGTCTCACAGCGGAGCGGCCACCAAATCGGGCAGCAAGGCTGTCCCTGCCGATCGCAGACCCAGTCGGCCGCGTCCACCAGACCGCGCTTCCTGATAAGTCGCCGTTGATCGCTCGACGGTTCACGCCCTTGCGCGGGAGACGCCAAGTTTCCGCCTCGCCGCGCCCCGACGGCCGCCGATCTCGACAGACAGATGCTCGCATTCAGGCGCAGCTTCGCATCCTAGCCGATCAGGGCCATCGATAAATTCGCGCCGCGTTAAGTCCGCGCTCTAGAAAGCCGATCGCTGTGGACTGGCCACCGGGGGCGTCAGAACGAGCGGCGGCTTCGGCTTCGGCGGCCGTGCAACACCCGCTCCGGGCGCCGGACGAACCTCGATCGGCGGCGGGAGCGGCGCAAGCTGTTGGCTAACGGCAGGCGCATTGGGAGTTGGTGGTGCGGCCGGCGGACGCGGAACGCCGAGCCTGGGTTTCGGGGGAGCCTGGTGCGGATTGCGATCGGGCATCGGCACCTCGGAAAGCGGTTGATCCGAAGCGGCCGGGTCCGGCGCTCCGGCGGCCGCACGCGGCGGTATAGATGCCGGCAATGGCGGCCGAGCGCCGCGCTCGATCGAATCAAGCCTTCGGGTTTCGCGGTCGATCGCCCTCAGCGCCAGCCATGACGATAGCGCCGCGACGTCGACGGTGCGATCGAGCGCATCGGGCGAACCGACGGCGAACAGCTGAATTTCCGGACGGCTGGTCACAAATCCGGTCGCCGTCGACGCGAGGCTGGCGCGAATGTCCGCCTGGTCGGCCGGAATATCGTATCCACCCGAGATGATGACGCGCGCGCCTTCGGCATCGAGCGTGGTCGCGCCAACGCGAATCCGGCCATCCTTGATATTGAACGGAATTTGCGCCGATGCGACCGACAAGGCGCCGCCCGACAACACCGGCTCGACGATCTGCCGCAGCCTGTTGTCGTCAGTCGCCTGCCCATTGTCGCTGGCACGGATCGCAACATCGAAGGCGCGCGGATCCAATCCGGCGACGCGAGAGGATTCCAGTGTGAGCGTTCCGCTCCCGGATAGCGCCCCTGTCAGCGCCGAGGCGCTGCGGCCCTGGCTCGCCAGCGTCATCTGCATTGACACGCGACCTGCGGGCATCGCCAGGGCACGATAGCGCATTGCCTTGCCATCGACATCCGAAAATTGAACGCGCGCATTCAGCGCAATTCCGTTCGCGCCCGGCCTGGCGTCAATACTGGCGGTCGCCTCGCCGCCCCCGATGCCGCCTTTGATGGCATCGAAGCTCAGCGATTGGCCGTCGCTCTTGACGGTACCGCTGATCGGGCGCAATTCGCCGCCGCCGGGAAGCGCGCCGCGCAGCGCCTGAAATGCGATGCGGCCACGCCATCCCTTCAACAACCCGGCACCGAGCGGCTCAGCCGCGTCGTGGCCGGCCGCGCCGATGGCGAGCGCAAACGCCGGCGCGAGATCGAGCGTGTCGAGACCGATTTCGCCCTCAACCTGCTTTTCGTCATTTAGGGCCAACGCGATGCGTCCGCGCAGCCGCGAGCCGGATATCGTGCCGCCGAGGTCATCGAAGGTCAGCGTATTGGCCGTCAGCGACGCGCGCGAGGACAGGCTGATATTTTGCGCGAGCGAATTCGACGGCTGGAGATTGAACAGAGGGGCGAGATTGACGCCGCGAACGGCGAGGTTGACATTGGCCTTGGGCTCGGCCGCCCACGGTTCGGCAGTACCCTGCGCTTCAGCATCGAATCCAGCGCCCGACATTTTGGCCTTCAGCCGTAACGGCGCGCGCCACACCCCCGCGACCGATCCCTCGAATTGCGCCGGGCCTTCGCCGCCTGCGATTGCGCGGTCGAGGCCCAGCAAGGCAAGCAATGAACGGCCGCGCTCCGAGGACAGTTTCGACTCGATGCTGAATTCGCCGCGCTGCAGCGCATCGAGATCGATCGCGCGCATCGCCGAGACTTCCGGCTTTACGGTGATCGCGGCAATGCCCTTCAGCTGCGGCGCGTCAAGCTCGAAGGCGACGCGCGCGTTGGCGCGATCGGCCCGTTCGGCGTTCTTGTCGACATCGAGCTTCAGTTTGAGACGCGCCGGGCCCGGGCTTGCCTCCATCGCATTGAGCCGAGAGGCCAGTGCCGGCGCGAGCGGGGCGATCAAGGCGGTGATCTGACCGAGCGATGCGGCGCTCGAATTCAGCGCCAGTCTTCCGGTCGTATTGACCCGGTCGAAACTTCCCGACCCTTCCATCGTCA
>VAZH01000515.1 GCA_005884465.1 Alphaproteobacteria bacterium
CGATGAAAGCCAGATAGTTGGCCGCGATGCCTTCAACCGGCAAAGGCGGACAACCGGTGTTTCCGAGATTACCCGGCACCCCAAAACCGGACATGACGCGGATAGCCCAATTCAGTTGAGATTGAGCCGAAACGGACATCGTGCGGTTGCCGTCAGCGCAGGTAGTCCAACATTCGCAGTGGACCCCAGAGATTGGGCGAAAGCTTGCGGTCCCAGGTCTTTGGTCGCCGCGAAATTACGTTAACAGAGAGGATGGAAATGAAAGTTCGGCTCTTTCGTCTATTCGAAGCGTAAGGCCGCAATCGGATCAAGCCGCGCGGCCCGATGGGCCGGATAGAGGCCAAACGAAATTCCGATGAACCCTGCAAATCCCCAAGCCAAGATGATTGCCCATGGGATGATCAGGATAGGCCAGCCAGCTTTCCATGCGATTGCGACTGCCGCGGCGGCTCCCAACACCGCACCCACAAGCCCTCCCATCAACGCCAAGATCAAGGCCTCGATCAGGAATTGCCACCGGATATCGCGGCGGCTAGCTCCGACGGCCATGCGCAAACCGATTTCGCGGGTACGTTCGGTCACCGAAACCAGCATGATGTTCATGATGCTGATGCCGCCGACGACCAGCGAAACCGCTGCCACCGCGATTAACAGAATGCCGAGGATCCGCACGGCAGCCCCACGTGCAATCAGAACATCCGCTGGATTCTCGATCCTGAAATCGCTGGGGGCATCCCCGCGAATGCGGTGCCGCTGCCGAAGCAACGCCTCGGTCTCGCGTTCCATCTCCGACATGGCAGTCGCATCCGATACCTTGATCGAGATGAAATCCAATGCCTCGCGGGTGGTACCGCGGACCGCGCCGAGCACGCGGCTTTTCGCAGTCGACAGCGGGATGAACACGACATCGTCTTGGCTGCGGCCAGCTGCGCCCAACCCCTTTTTGTCCAGCACACCAATCACGGAAAAAGGGACGTTGCCAATCCGAAACGCCTCTCCGACTCCCGCACGCCCATCGAAGAGTTCCTCGATGATAACCGATCCCACAATCGCAACTTTGGCTCCGGACGCGATCTCGTCACCCGTAAAGGATCGGCCGTTGGCAACTTGCCATTCGCGAGCCACCAGATAGTCGCCATTAATTCCGGCCACCAGCGTCACCCAGTTCTTGTTTGCGGCCACGAGGTGCATGGAACGCGACAACAGCGGAGCCGCGACCTGGGCATCCACCAGTTCGCGGCGGATAGCCGCGGCGTCCTCCTCGGTCAGCGTGGGCTGTGTTCCGGATTCGAGCCTCGCTCCGCCGGAATTTCGGGCTCCGGGCAAGACGAGCAGGAGGTTGGCTCCAAGCGTGCGGATCTTCTCCGAAACTTCCGCTTGTGCGCCAGCTCCGACCGATACCATGCAAACCACAGCTGCGACGCCAACGACGATCCCAAGCACGGTCAAGGCGCTCCGCAGTTTGTTAACGCGAAGCGCTCGAGTGGCGATTCGCAAGCTCTCCAGAGGATTCATCGGGGAGAATCCAAGGTGATGGCATTCAGAAGCGAACCGTTGCCTGATGCGACGGCGTCCTTGATGATTCGCCCATCGTGCAGAGTGATCTGCCGCCGCGCACGATCAGCGACTTCGGTGGCATGCGTAACCACGATGATCGTGTGACCATCGCGATGAAGGCCCTCGAACAGCGATAGAATCTGGTCGCTGGTGCTACTATCCAGTGAGCCCGTCGGTTCGTCGGCCAGGATAAGAGCGGGATCGTTCACCATCGCACGGGCAATGACAACCCGCTGCTGCTCTCCTCCCGAGAGTTGATTCGGCCAATGATGACTGCGGTCGGCCAAGCCTACGCGGTCAAGCGCATCTTTGGCTGTGCGACGTCGTTCGGAGCGAGGAACGCCGGCGTAAACAAGGGGAAGTTCGACATTTTCCAGCGCGGTTGCCCGCGGCAGAAGGGCCGGCAGCTGGAATATGAAGCCGATGTCGTGGCTCCTGACCGCCGCGCGCGTGTCCGCGCTCAGCTTTGCAACTTCTCGCCCCTTGAGCGCATATTCGCCGGAATCCGGCCGCTCCAAAAGACCCAAAAGGTTCATTAAGGTCGACTTCCCCGAACCCGAGCGGCCGCGGATTGCAACAAACTCGCCGTGCTCGATCGACAGGGACACGTTTGACACCGCACGAATGATCGTCCCCCCGGAGGGATAGTGTTTTGAAATTCCAACGGTCCGGACCAGCGGCGGCATCGCAAAAATCCAGTTTCAAAATCCAAGGCGAACGCCGAAATAGCCCCCTTGCTTCTGCGAGTTGGCAGTCCCGATGATGACTTGCTGACCTTCTTCAAGCGCGCCCTCCGATAGGGCTGCGCTGGCGTCGTCGCTCGCGCCGAGCTTCACGGCAACCGGGTTCGGTCGCCCGTCGTCGCCGACCAGCCACACCGTCGCGGACGCCCTGGAGGAAGCGGCTTGGTTTACACTCTGGCGACCAGACGCAGCACCGGCGCCATCTGGCCGGAAGCGCAGCGCTTGGCTGGGAATTTTGAGAATCTCGCCGGTAATACTCACCACGATCCGAAGCTGCGCAGTCATTCCCGGCAACAGTAAAAGGTCCGGATTTGGTGCGGACACGATTGTCGTATAGGTGACGACGTTTTGCACGACCTCGGGAGCCTTGCGGATCTGCACAACCTGTCCGCTGAAGGTTCGATTCGGATATGCGTCCACTGTGAATTGAGCCGTCTGGCCCACTTTCAGCTGCCCGACATCGGCCTCGTCGATCTTCCCGTGGACCTCCATCTCACGCAGATCGTTCGCTATCTTGAATAATGTTTTGGCTTCGAGGCTGACGGCGACGGTTTGTCCTGGATTGACATCCCGCTTGATGATGATTCCATCAATCGGCGCGCGGAGCACGGTACGATTGAGATCAAGTCCCGCCTGATCGAGGGCCGCCTGCCTCTGCTCGACAACAGCCTGGGCATTCTCGAGATTGGCCTCGGCCATGTGCCTTTCTGCTTCCGCAATCGCAATGGCCTCGGCTTTCATCTGGATCTGCTCAAGGGAAGCGCGTAGGTCGGCAGCTCCAGCGTCGCGCAGTGCCCGCACCTGACTCAAGTCCCGCTCGGTTCCGCTTCCGGTGCGTGCCAATTCGAGCTTTCGCAGGAGATCCCTCTCCAGTTCGTCTTGCCTAGCCTTATTTGCGGCCGATTGAGCCTGCGCCAGTTTCTCGGCAGTCTTCGCTCGTTCCAGCGCTGCCTTTTGCACTTCGGCAGTAGCCCTCGCCACTCTCAGGGCGGCTCTCGCTTCATTGACGCGGGCGGCAAAGATCTCCTGATCGATTTGCGCAATCGGCTGCCCAGCCGTTATGGTATCGTTGAAATTAACGAACACCTCCGCAATTCGCCCTGACAGTTGCGAGCTGACATCGACGCTTACGACTGCCTCGACCGTGCCGCTAGCCTTCACCAAAGTCGAGATGCTGCCGCGTTCGACCGCGGCGGTGAGGAAGGTCGGGACCGGGCTTTCTTGGCCATAGGTGTAGCCCAGCCCGACCATCAACGCGCAGAGCAGACCCGCCACAACGACGAAACGCATGTGGCTACCATCCTGTCTCAACCCTTTGCCATTCTGTCCGAGGCATCAACTCACGCTTTCGGCCACTGGAGGCAAACGAGGCCCCTACGCCTAATGCCGGACACGCCCGCGTTACGGCACCTGTGTCGTGACCTGCAAGCAAGCAATGTCGTACTGGGAGACGGCATTGGAACTTGCTTGTCCGTTCGTCATCGTCGGTGAGGTTGCGCTTCCGGCATAGACCTGCCCCGCCTTCCCACCAGTTGGCGAGGTGCCGGCAGGTGCCGGTTCGTTGAACGGAGCGCCTGGCGATAGAGCCGCATGGCCGGGGGTTGCCAGGGTACCCGTAGTAGTCATGCCACAATTCACCCCGGCAGTGGTGCCGGGTTGTCCCGTGGCGAAGACCACCCCGGTCGACGGAAGCAGCAGGCAAGCACCGATCGTGAGAGAGGCTAACACGTGTTTCATCTATGCACTCCCTTTCAAGACTATGTTGCGCATTGGAGACAAGTTGCTCCGCCCATACCGCCCCGCATTTGAGAACGCCAATTACAAATGAGTCAGTTTCTAACAAACAACTCATTTTCTGACACAGAAGTTAGTTTCCGAGTTCCAAACCTCCAAGGTAGAACGGCTGCACAGTAGGTCGGCACCACGATTCAATCTCTAAGATGAGAGGTATTGATGAGAAGGATCAACATTATTTGCCACCGCAGTTCTCGTTGGTTCTTTCAAGCCAAGTCTGCAATGTCGTCTATTGGCACTTTTCGGACATGGCGTAATGTCCGACTTGAGTCCGGAATGCGCACCAAAGCGGACGTCCGCCGACCACTCTGAATTTATGGGTTCACGCCCTGCCCTACACCTGATGTCCCGGCGATTTGCGCGCCATGCCGTCGAAGGCGTCGAGCAGTGTTTCGCGCCATGCATGGACCGGGTCGCCCTCGGCGAGCAATTTGAACGGGCTGACGACGCGCGCCCACTGGAATGCGCCGAACACGATGTAGTCGGCGTAGTTCGGTTTTTCGCCGCCGAGATAGGCTTGCGTTTTCAAGGTCAGCCGCATCGGCTCGAGCGTCCGGCGAAAGCCCTCGACGGATTTTTCGCGTCCGGCCACGACTTCTTCCAGCGGCTTGCCGAAGCGCGCCTCGCGCGTTTTTCGGAAATAGACCGCGTCGACCGGCTTCAGGTTTCCGGGAATATCCGCGACGATCAGCGGGAACATGCCGCCGATCACGGCGACGTCGCCCCACCAGTTCAGCATCCGGCCCATGGCGCGGCCGCCCTCCCCGCCGAACAGCGACGGCCGGTCCGGATAGGTATCCTCCAGATAGTTCGCGATCGCCCAGGAATCGGCGACCGAGGTGTTGCCATCGATCAGCACCGGCACCTTTTCGGAATTGTGCGGGGCGATCGCTTCCTTCTCGGTAAAGCACCAGGGAATCGACTCGGCTGAC
>VAZH01000505.1 GCA_005884465.1 Alphaproteobacteria bacterium
ATCGCCGGCGATGGCCGCAACTCCGCCGGCAAGATCGTGCTCGCCACGGTGAAGGGCGACGTGCACGACATCGGCAAGAACATCGTCGGCATCGTGCTGCAATGTAACAATTTCGAGGTGATCGACCTCGGCGTCATGGTGCCGGCGACAAGGATCATCGACACCGCAAAGACCGAAGGCGCCGACATCATCGGCCTCTCCGGCCTGATCACGCCCTCGCTCGACGAGATGAGTCATCTCGCCGGCGAACTGGAACGCCAGGGCTTGAGCGTGCCGCTTCTGATCGGCGGCGCCACCACCAGCCGCGTCCATACTGCCGTGAAGATCGACCCGAACTATCGCGGCGGGCCCGTGGTGCATGTCAATGACGCCAGCCGCGCCGTCGGCGTGGTCTCGTCGCTGCTCTCGCCCGACAGGCGCGAGGGCTACGCCGCCGAGGTGCGCGCCGACTACGCAAAAATTTCCGCGGCGCACTTTCGCGCGCAGGCTGACAAGAAGCGGCTGAAGCTGGCGGATGCCCGCGCCAACGCGGTCGCCATCGATTTCGCCAAAACGCCGCCGAAGAAGCCGGCATTTTTGGGCATCAAGACGTTCAGGGATTACGACCTCGCCGAGCTCGCCGAATATATCGACTGGACCCCGTTCTTCCAGACCTGGGAATTGACCGGGCGCTTTCCGGCGATACTCGACGACGCAAAAGTCGGCGAAGTCGCGCGCTCGCTGTATGACGACGCCCGCAAGATGCTCGACCGCATCGTCAAGGAAAACTGGTTCAAGGCGCAGGCCACTATCGGCTTCTGGCCTGCCAATGCGCAAGGCGACGACATCGTCGTCTATGCCGACGACAGCCGCAAAGCGAAGGTGGCGACATTCCATACCTTGCGCCAGCAACTGGAGAAGCGCGAAGGCCGCTTCAATGCCGCGCTGTCGGATTTCATCGCGCCGGTATCGTCGGGCGTGCCGGATTATATCGGCGCGTTCGTGGTCACCGCCGGGATCGGCGAGGACGTGGTGGCCGACCGCTTCAAGAACGCCAATGACGATTACTCCTCGATCCTGTGCAAGGCACTCGCCGATCGTCTGGCGGAAGCCTTTGCCGAGCGGATGCATCTGCGCGTGCGCAAGGAGTTCTGGGGCTACGCGCCGGACGAGGCGCTTTCGCCGGAGCAACTCATATCAGAACAATATCAGGGCATCCGTCCCGCGCCCGGCTATCCCGCGCAGCCCGATCACACCGAGAAGGCGACGCTGTTTTCCCTGCTCGACGCGGAAAACACCGCCGGCGTCAAGCTGACCGAAAACTATGCGATGTGGCCGGGCTCGTCAGTGTCCGGGCTCTATTTCAGCCACCGCGAGAGTTTCTATTTCGGCGTCGGCAAGATCGAGCGCGACCAGGTGGAAGATTACGCTTCGCGCAAAGGCTGGAACGTAATTGAAGCCGAGCGCTGGCTGGCGCCGGTGCTGAACTACATCCCGGCGCAGGATCAGTCGGCGCAGGATCGCCGCGTGAAAGAGGCGATGCCGACGCAGGCGCCGGCAGCGGGCGTGCCCGCCAACGATGTCGCATCCACCGAACTGGCAACCCATCCGCCTGGCTGCACCTGCGCCGTGCATCTCGCCTATCGCAAGAAGGCCGCAAGGGCGTAAGAATACGCAACTGGCTTCCCCAAAGTTATCTGTCATACCCCGCCATCGGGTCTCGCCTTCGGCGAGCCCGATGACAGGCTCCAGCGGGGTATCCAGTACGCTGAGGCCTCTCGATTGATCATCAGCGTCTCTGGAATACTTGATCACCCGCCTTCGCGGGTGATGACGACTGTGGTCAATCTCCGCTTGGCGGCGCCCAGCGGCTGGACGATTTCCCGAAACGGTGGATTACGCTCGCTAATCCGCGTCAGGGGGCTAGCTGTTGGCGCAAGCGGCCCTATACTTTCCATGCTACAGCCTTGCTTTGGTCAAACCAGCATGGAGTGTGGGCAGAACGTCGCCGACCTAGCGTAAAATGTGCGGGCCGCCCTCACGCGGGTGACATTGGATTGGGTACGGAGGGCTAATGGATACCACACTGAACCCGAAACAAACCGATCCGCGCCATGTCCTGAGCGAGCGCGCGGACGAAGAGCTCGCGCACGCTTACAACCAGATCACGCGCGCGGGTGAAGAGATCGCGCGCGCGGAGGAACAGCTTTCCAAGCTCGAGCGCGCCGCGCGCCATGCTGCCCCGGGCAAGCGGCGGTCGCTTGGCGGGCGGGCGGTACGCGGTTTCATCGGCTTGATGTTGGCAGCGTGCATCGGTGTCGGTGCCATGGTGTGGCAGTCGCCCTACGGCGATGCGTCCAGGCAGATTGTCGCGAGGTTGGCGCCACAGCTCGTCGCAATTGCGCTGCCGCTCGAAAAACCGGGGCTCCCCGCGCGGCCGAGCCCACCTACCGTTCAGGCGGCCGCGGCGGATACAGCACCTCCACAACCAGCACCTCTGGCTCAGACCGCACCGCAAGACGTCGCGCCGACCGCCGCCGCCCTGTCTCCCGAGTTGATGCAGTTGCTCCAGTCGATGGCGCGCGATCTCGCAACCCTCGGGCAAGCAATCGAGCAGCTCAAGGTCAGCCAGCAACAAATGGCCCGCGACCATG
>VAZH01000518.1:0-1042 GCA_005884465.1 Alphaproteobacteria bacterium
AGCTCAAGGCGGCCACCAGCACAATTCCCATCGTCACGATGACAGGAGACCCAATCCGCTTTGGAATTGTTCCGAGCCTCGCACATCCCGGTGGCAACATTACGGGCGTGAGTGTCGACGCCGGCGTCGAAGTCTGGGGCAAGCGCCTCTCACTGCTGCGTCAGGCGGTCCCCGACCTGAGGCGCGTCGCATTTGTTGCGACGCCAGGCGGCTGGCGCGGTCCCGGTGGCCGCGCCGTCGTCGATGCCGCGCCGGCCCTGGGAATTGAGGTGACATCGGTACTCTTGTCAAATCCATACGATGAAGCGGAATATCGCACGGTTCTGGGCTCGATCCGGAAGGACCAGTTCGACGGGATCATGATCTCGGACGAGAACGAGCATAATCCACATCGCATGCTCATCTTACGGTTGATCCAGCAACTTCGTCTGCCGGCAATCTATATCTTTCGCGATCAGGCCGAGGCCGGAGGCCTGATGTCGTACTCGTGGGACATCAAATCGGCCATTCGCCGAAACGCCATCCAGATCGCCGAGATATTGCATGGCGCCAAGCCTGCCGACATGCCGTATTTTCAGGAGACAAGCTTCGAGCTGGTGATCAACTTGAAGACCGCCAAAGAACTCGGGCTCGAAATACCTGACGGGCTAGTCGCAGGCGCGGCTGCGGTTATCGAATAAGAAAACCATCGCTGCGCGGCATGTCTCCTTATGGCACCTTTGAGACATGCGGACGGACTCTGAAAATGTCTGCTTATTGGGGTAGATCGGAAGTGGTCTGTACACGCTTAAAACGACCCGATTGACCCAACTGCGACATAGACTGTGCACTGCGACAAGGGATTTGATAACGGTTTCAGCCCCTATCAAAGTCCTCGTTTCCGCTAAGATAACGTCTCCAGAGCATGGGGCAGAGCATGAGGCGACGCGATTTCATCGGGGCAGTTGTCGGCGCGGGGGTCTGGCCGGTTGCGGCGCTAGGGCAAGAAGCAACTGCAGCAGTTGTTGGCCTCCTTGGAGACGCATCTCTCGAATGACTTCGC
>VAZH01000518.1:1077-5330 GCA_005884465.1 Alphaproteobacteria bacterium
CGCAACCTGGCTCTGGAATACCGTTGGGCCAATTTTGATCAGGATCGGCTACCCGCGCTGGCCGGCGATTTAGTTAAGCATCGGGTGGCTGCAATAGTTGCATTCGGCGGTCCGGCCATCGCTGCCGCGAAAAACGCCACCACATCTATTCCGATCATTTTCTTCACAGGCTTTGATCCGGTCCAAAGTGGTTTTGTCGCCAGCCTGAATCGACCTGGCGGAAATGTCACGGGCATTGCCTTGCTGAATACTGAATTGCTGGCCAAGCGATTGGAAATGCTTCGCGAGTTGGTGCCGACGGCAAAATCGGTTGCGGTCCTCTACGATCCCAAACGCCAAGCATCGTCGGATCGAGAGATAAGCAACTTTCAATTAGCGGCCCAGGCTTTAGGTTTTGAATTGATTGGCGCACCGGCAAGCAGTCCCAGCGATTTCGAGGGAGCCTTCGCATCGATTACGAGCGCACATGTGGACGCATTGTTTGTAGGGGCTGACGGAGTATTCTTTTCAAACCGCGAGGTTATTGTTGGTCTGGCAGCTCAACACAAATTACCTGCAATATATCCAATCCGGGTACACGCTACGGCGGGTGGGTTGGTGAGCTACGGACCGAATTATCCCGAGGCTTACCGACAAGTAGGCGATTATCTTGGCCGGGTGCTGAAGGGCGAGAAGCCTGAAAATCTGCCGGTCATGCAGGCCACAAAGATCGAACTCGTAATCAACATGAAAACTGCGACGGCCCTTGGCCTCACCGTCCCGCTTTCGTTGCTTGGCCGCGCCGACGAAGTGATCGAATAGAGATGCATTTTGCTGCAGTCAGTCTCTTGTTGGCACTTTTCGGACCTCACGCGATGTCCGACTTGAGTCCGGAACGCGCACCAAAGCGGACGTCCGCCGACCACTCTGAATTTATGGTTCACGCCCTAGGGAACCGGCGGGGGGACGTTGGCCAAATACCACTCACGCGCGCGCGCCAGCACGGGATGTGCCAGCGAACGCGTCAGATAAGTCCAGATGCGCGGCTGGTGGCGCAGATATTGCGGCTTGCCGTCGCGGCGGTTGGGCCGCGCAAAGGTCCCGAGCAGCCGCGTGTTGCGCTGCGCGGGTACGAAGCCTGAGATCGAATTGTTCGACTCAGGCGATATTCTGCTTATGCATGATCTCGTTCGAGACGGAACGATAAAAGCACCTCATCTCGTGAGCTTGGTACTCGGTGTCCAAGTACGGCTTCCGTCCAGCACCCGAAACGGTATTGTATGCCCGCGAGATGCTGCCGACAACAAGAAGAAAAGTCGCTAATTTCTGGCGGTCCATAAGCTAAAGCTCGGTTCCCTCGCCTTGCAGATAGCCTTTGATCTTCGGGTCTGGCATCAGGATCGAAGCGACGAAAGCGATGGCGCACATGAAGGTCACATACCAATAAAAACTTGTCTCCGCACCGCTGTTTTTGAACCAGAGTGCAACATACTCCGCTGAGCCACCAAAGATTGCGTTGGCAATCGCATAAGCGAGACCGACGCTCATCGCGCGGACTTCCGGTGGGAACATTTCTGCCTTCACCAGCCCGCTGATGGATGTGTAAAACGACACAATGGCGAGTGCCACAATGATCAAAGCGTAGGCCGCGAGAGGGCTCTTGACGTCAGCGATCGCATACAGCAGCGGCACTGTAGACAACGTCGCGAGGCCGCCAAATAACAGCATCGACGTCTTGCGGCCGAAGCGATCGGAAAACATCCCGAAGAACGGTTGCATAATCATGTAAGTAAACAGCACCGCGGTCATCACCACATTCGCGATGCGATCGTTCATATGCGCGGTATTGATCAGATACTTTTGCATGTAAGTCGTGAAGGTGTAGAAAATCAGCGACCCGCCAGCGGTATAACCGAGTACTATCAGGAACGCCCTGGTGTGATGCCTGAAAATCTCACGAAGAGAGCCTGCTTCCTTATGTGAACGGGTTTCAGCCGAAGACGTTTCGGTAAGGGAGGCCCTCAGGAACAACGCGACAACGGCGCAAACCGCTCCAATAAAAAACGGAATACGCCAACCCCAGGCGCGCAACTCGCCGTCGGAAAGCGACTGCTGGACGATGAGCACCACTAACGACGCGAGCAACTGGCCGCCGATGAGGGTTACATATTGAAAGGACGCGTAGAAGCCCCGTTTGCCCGGCAATGCCACTTCGCTCATATAGGTCGCGCTGGTGCCATATTCACCGCCGACCGACAGACCCTGCAGCATTCGCGCGAGAAGCAGCAGAACCGGTGCTGCCGTCCCAATCGTCGAGTATGTAGGCAAAACCGCGATCGCGAGTGAGCCTGCGCACATCATCAAGACCGAAATCATCATTGAATTTTTGCGGCCGTACTTGTCGGCGATGAAGCCGAACACGTATCCGCCGATCGGCCGCATCAAAAAGCCGATCGCGAACACGGCGGCGGTCTGCAGAAGTTGCGTGGTTTGATTGCCGCTAGGAAAAAATGAAGGCGCGAAATATAGCGCCGTAAAAGCGTAAGCGTAAAAATCGTACCATTCGACGAGGTTTCCGGATGAGCTTCCGAAAATCGCCCAAATTCGGCGGCGACGGTCGGTACGATCAAGGTCATGTGCAATAGCAATGGTCATTGCGCAATTCTCCCTATGAAAGTTCTTTTTTAAGACTGTAGTCTCAACGATTTGGGTCAGCAAGGAGGGTCGCCAGAATTCAAAACTGCTGTCGACGAATGCACCGCATGGCCGGTGCCCGCGAAATTAGCCGCTTACCGATGTGCTTCCTCGCCCTGACCTCGTACCCAAATGCTACTTTGGTCCGGTATAAGCTATTCGCCAGATCGTGCCTCCGGTATCATCGGCAATCAGCAGCGAACCATCCTTGGCCACCGCCAACGCCGCCGGTCGTCCCCAAACCTCGGCGCGGTCCTTGCCCGATACCCAAAACCCGGTGACGAAATTCTCATAAGAACCTTGCGGCTTGCCGTCTTTGAATGACACGCGCACCACTTTGTAACCGGTCGGCTCCGAGCGATTCCATGAGCCTTTCAGCGCGACAAATGCGTCGCCGCGGTACTCCGCAGGAAATTGCTGACCGTCGTAGAAAACGAGGTCTAGTGTGGAGGAGTGGGCTTCAAACAACAAATCAGGGTGCACCGATGCCTTCACCTTGTCCGGCCTCAACTGGGCAAAGCCGGGCTGCGGACTCGGATAAGATAATCTGGCACCAGCCGGTCACCCTGGCCATCGCGCTCTTGCACGACCGCGTAGAGATCGCCGGTCGCCGGATGGAAAGCGAGCGCTGTGGGATTGCGCATGCCGGAAGCGAACGTGGATTGATTTGCGCCGTCGGCATCAAAGCGCTGGATCGTCGCTTTGATGTCCGGCTCAACGCCTAAGTTGCCGGACGATCCTACCCCGACGAACAGCGCGCCAGTCTTGGGATCAATGACGAGATGACGATTCATATGTCCCTGGACGATGCCGAACACCCCCTTCTTGGTCACCATCTGCTCGCCTACTACAGCCGTTGTCGGCTTGCGCTCCTCGGGACGGACGTCGGCTGCACGCTGATCCTGAGCACCCGCTCCAGGACGCAGCGCGCCCAAGCGGTGCGGCACCCGCCAAATGCCGTCTTGGTCGGCAACCAGGACGTATCCGTCGCGCCATGCCAACCCGTAAGGCGCATTCAGTCCTTCTAGGTGGCGCTCGATCCATTCGGCCTTGCCATCGCCATCCTCGTCACGCAGGAGCGTGAGGTAACCTTTTTTCTGCTCAGCCACGATCACATCACCATTGGGGAGCACGAGCAGGCGACGCGGATGCTCAAGGCCGGTCGCGAAAGCCGTGACCGTGAATCCTTCGGGCGCTCGAGGCCGCTGACCTTCATAGGGCAACGTCAGGGAGCGGCTGGAAACCACTGGCCCCGATTTTGGAGATGGCAGATCCTCAGCTTTGATCGAGAAGCGACGACCGATCTCCTGGTCCGGCAGTGTTGCCGGATCAAAGGTCGCGGTTTTTTTGGGCAGTGGCGGATTGCCAGGTTGGGCCCCTGCAGGCGAGAGGACGGTTGTTGCGATCGCTGCCATGACGGCTGCACCCGCGAAGTGTGATGCGTGTTTCATGGGCGGTCTCCAGGAGAAATTAATTTCTGGCGTGTTAATCCGTCGAAGGGCACGCAGGTTCCCGGTCTTGCCGGGGTCCGTGGAACAACGACCTTGCAAAACAATGTTGGTCCGCCGAGCGCCTTGGAA
>VAZH01000516.1 GCA_005884465.1 Alphaproteobacteria bacterium
TCCGGGAGCAATTTATGGGCCACGAACACGCCACACTCTCGGGAGTCATCGCCCGGCTTGACCGGGCGACCAAGTATTCCAGAGACGCTTGTGATGAAATCGAGAAGCCGCAGCGTACGGGATACCCCGCTTGCGCGGAGTATGACGATTTTTTGCGAGGTGACATGTCGTATCTACTCACAACTCCCTCGCATTGGAGAACGCAAACGACGACACCCGCCGGGTGTTTTCGTCGAGGATCAAGGTCCGGGTGATCGGCGGCTCGGCGCGCTGGCTGCAGTTTTCGCGCTCGCAGAGCCGGCAGTTGACGCCGATCGGCGTGCCCTCGGCCTTCTCGAGATCGATCCCCGTGGCGTAGACCAGGCGGGACGCATGGCGGATTTCACACCCCAACCCGATGGCAAAGCGCGGTTGCGGCTGCGGATGCGGCGCCACCGGCCGGCGCACCATCTGCGCGATCGAGAAATACCGGGTGCCGTCGGGCAGCTCGATCACTTGGCTCAGCAGCCGGTCGGGCGTGTCGAAGGTCGAATGCACGTTCCACAGCGGGCAGGTGCCGCCGAACTTCGAAAACGGGAAGGTGCCGGAAGAAAATCGCTTCGACACGTTGCCGGCATTGTCGACGCGCAGCATGAAGAACGGAACGCCGCGCGCGTTCGGCCGCTGCAGCGTGGTCAAGCGGTGGCACACCTGCTCGAAACCGGCATTGAAGCGCTGCGCCAGCACATGCACATCGTAGCTCAGCGATTCCGCGGCGCCATGAAAGGCCTGATAGGGCATCATGCTTGCTGCCGCGAAATAATTCGCCAGCGTAATCCGGTAGAGCCGGCGCGGCGTGTCGTCGAGCGGCCCGGCGCGACCGACGATGGTTTCAAAAATGCCGCCGCATTCGGCGAGGCCGATCTGAAACGCGAGCTGGAATGCGCGGCCGGGTCCGTCGATCAGCTCCGAAATCAGCAGTTGCCGGCGATGGCGGTCGAACCGCCGCAGCGTCTCGCGCATCACATCGACCGGCATGATACGGGTCACGATCGAATGTCTTTCGCGCAAACGTGTGGAGAGCGCCGCGAACAGGTCTTCCGACGGCACGTTCAGCTCGTCGCGCAGGTTTTCCGCCGCCTGTTCGAGCTCGGGGAAATAATTGCGGTTGGCCTCGATCAGGTCGCGCACGCGCTCAATCGGATTGGCCTCGAAGCGGGTTCCCTCGTCGCGGTCGGCCATCTGCGCCGCGACCAGCGTCTCGCCGCGGCGGGCTTCGGTGTAGGCGGCGTACAGCCGCTGCAGCGAATGCGTAACGCCAGGGCACAATTCGGCGAGATCGCGCAACTCCTGTTTTGGCAGGTCGATCTGCCGGAACAGCGGATCGGAAAAAATTTCGTTCAGCTCGGCGAAAAACCGGTCCTCGTCGGCGGTCGCGAGATCGCGCAGATCGAGGTCATAGGCTTCCGCCAGCCGCAGCAGGATCTGCGCCGTCACCGGGCGCTGGTTGCGCTCGATCAGGTTGATATAGCTCGGCGAAATGCCAAGCCCCTCGGCGATCTGGGTCTGCGACAGTCCCAATTGCTGGCGGATGCGCCGGAAGCGCGGGCCAACAAACAGCTTCTTCGCGGAACTCTCGGCCATGGCAGTCTCATTGATCGTTGCAGTCATTCCGGGGCGTGCGAAGCGCGAACCCGGAATCTCGGGATTCCCAGATGCGCAATTGCGCATCCGAGATCGCCGCTCCGCGCCGTCCGGAATGACGTCAAATTCAATCCTTTTTGTGACAAGATTGACAAAATGACATCTATTACATGTTCATATGTTACATGACATCACGATTAAGATGCAAGCTGTCTATACGAATTAAAAAGTTTCGCGTTAGTTCTCAACATACGTTTCGCAATGCAGTGTCACGAATGTCGATTGGAGACCATAATGGCGAAGACCTTTGAACAGCTGGTTCCCGCGCCCGCCGGGCGTTTCGACGGCGTCAGCCGTCCCTACACCCCGGCCGAGGTGGAGAAGCTGCGCGGCTCCGTGCCGATCGCTTACACGCTGGCCGAGCGGGGCGCCAATCGGCTTTGGCAGTCGCTGAAGAGCGAGCCCTATGTCAATTCGCTCGGCGCCGTCACCGGCAACCAGGCGATGCAGCAGGCGCGTGCCGGTCTGCCCGCGATCTATCTGTCGGGCTGGCAGGTCGCGGCAGATGCCAACACCGCGGGCGCGATGTATCCCGACCAGAGCCTCTATCCGGCCAATGCCGGCCCGGAGCTTTGCCGCCGCATCAACCGCACCTTCCAGCGTGCCGACCAGATCGAGCACTCCGAAGGCGGCGCCAAGATCGACTGGTTCGTGCCGATCGTGGCCGACGCGGAAGCGGGTTTTGGCGGTCCCTTGAACTCGTTCGAAATCATGAAGGCTTATATCGAGGCCGGCGCGGCCGGCGTTCACTTCGAGGACCAGCTTGCGTCGGAAAAGAAGTGCGGCCACATGGGCGGCAAGGTGCTGATCCCGACCGCCGCGCATGAGCGCAACCTGATCGCGGCGCGTCTTGCCGCCGACGTCTGCGGCACGCCGACCTTTGTGCTGGCGCGCACCGACGCGGAAAGTGCAAAACTGATCACGGCTGATGTCGACGAGCGCGATCGCGAGTTCATCACCGGCGAGCGTACTGCGGAAGGCTTCTTCCGTCTC
>VAZH01000517.1 GCA_005884465.1 Alphaproteobacteria bacterium
TGTTCACGGAGCACGGTGGAAATCAATCCGCAGGGCCGGATTGCCATTCACGGCGATCACGTCGAGATGGGCACCGGCCTCGGCACGGCGCTGGCCAACCGGGTGGCGGCCCATCTAGGCGGCGTGGCCGATGAAGTCACCGTGCACGAAGTCGACACCTATGGCGCGCTTGCACTCGTCACCTCGGGCAACTCCTACACAATGAACCAGGCGACCCAGGACGTCGCGGCAAAAAATCCGCGCTGGGTGCCGGCGATCAGCAGTGCCACGTTCGCCTCGAACGGCGCGCATGTCGGCACGCAGGCGGCGGCCGAGGCCGCGCGCGTCATATTCCGCTTCGGTTTATGGCCGGCAGCGCTCGAGCTGTGGGGCATCGCGCCGACCGGTCCAACGGCCAAGGAATGGGCGAAGGCGCAATGGAAGGACGGGCAGCTTATCATGCCGGGGCTGGCGCCGCTGCCCTTGCCGGCGGTGGCGGCGAAGGCGCATGCGCGCAACGGCGTGACCGGGGCCATGGCGCACGCCTTCTCCCGCTGGGGGTGGTCGCGGGCAACCTTCCCGGTCGCCGGACAGACATGGACAGCCGATATCGATGCGCTGGCCGTGCGCAGGGGCGGCGGTAAATACGCGCGCCTCGATCGCGTCGGCGTGAAATTTCCGCCCACTGACAACAACCGTTTCGGCAAGGTTTACACAACAACATGCGGCACGTTGGTCCGCGTCGAGATCGTTCGCGCTACCGGTGCGCTGCGCATCGCCAAGGCTTACAGCGTGTTCGAATGCGGCAAGGCGCTGGTGCCGGAGGTCGTGCTTGGGCAAGCGCAGGGCGGCTTTGCCATGGGTGTCGGGTATGCGCTATTCGAGACACTGCCGCCTTACGAAGGCGGACCCGGCAATGGGCAATGGAACCTCGGACAATACCTGGTCGCGCGCGGATCGGACCTGCCGCTGCGCGATCTCGAGATCGAGGTGTTGCCGCCGGTGACGCCGGACGAGCCGCCAAAAGGCATGGCGGAAGTCGTGATGATTCCGGTCGTGGCGGCGCTGCTCAACGCCATCGCCGATGCCACCGGCCGCCGCTTCCAATCGCTGCCGGTGACCCAGGCCATGCTCAAGGGGGTGCTCTCGTGACAACACTGGGCATCACGATCAACGGTCGCGCCTACGGCCCGATGGAGGTGCGCGACGAACTGACGATGAACGATTTTCTCCGAGAGATGCTCGGGATGACCGGCACCAAGTTCGGCTGCGGCGCCGCGCAGTGCCTGAGCTGCGCGGTGATCATCGATAATCCCGACGGGACGAGTTATACCAGCCCAACCTGCATCGTTCCGGCAGCGAGCTTCGACGGCAAAGCGATCCGCACCGTCGAAGGCCACGCCAAGAATGGCGAGCTTTCCGTTCTGCAGAAGGCTTTCATCGACCACTTCGCTTTCCAGTGCGGCTACTGCACCCCCGGCTTCCTCAACGAGGGCCAAGTCCTGCTGGAGCGTCTGGCGAAGACGCCGGTGGCGCGTGCCGAGCTTGAGGCAACCATCGCCGAGGCGCTCGACGGCCACATCTGCCGTTGCACCGGCTACATCAAATATCATGAGGCCGTGCGGGACGTGATCCTGGCCGATCCGAAACGCTACCTCGTGTAGTGCATGATCCCGCGTAGTGACGGCCTTAGGAGGGACAAGATGGAATCCGGGATGCGGGTCAGGACACTGGTTGCGGCCGTGGCCCTGACGACAAGCATGCTGACGGGTTACGCGGCCTCGCAAACCTCGGCAAACAAACTGGCGTCACCCGAAAGCTTCGGGGCGATCGGCGACGCGGACGCCCGGTCAGCGGCAATTTTCACCGAACTCGGCAAGGTGCTGACCCATCCGCGCTGCGTCAATTGTCATCCGGCCGGCGACCGCCCACATCAGGCAAATGAAGGCCGGCTTCACCAGCCGCCGGTCGAGCGCGGTGCGGACGGCCGCGGCCTGCCTGCGATGCGCTGTTCTGTCTGTCACCAGAATGCGAACTTCGATCCCGGCCGCGTGCCGGGTCATCCGGAATGGCATCTCGCGCCGCGCGAAATGGCGTGGGAGGGCAAGACCATCGGCGAAATCTGCGTTCAGATCAAAGACCCCGCGCGCAATGGCGGCCGCAGGCCTGAAGACCTCATCCACCACATTGGCGAGGACACGCTGGTCGGCTGGGCCTGGGCGCCCGGCTATGGACGCGCCCCCGCTCCGGGCACGCAGAAGGAAGCCGGAGCGCTCGTCGAAGCCTGGGTAAAGAGCGGGGCAATTTGTCCAGTCAATTGATCGGTAACGCGCGGTTAGATCATGATCCATCGGATCATGATCTCATCGGTTTGTTTTGAGCATGATCTTTTCGGAAAACCGGTTCCTACTCTTCCGGATCATGCTCTAAGGGGTCCGCTTGAGAAGTTCGTAAAACGTCGGGTTGTCCGGACAGGCTTTAAAGCCGCATTCCAGCAGCGTAGCGGCGGCATTGATCGCGGTCAGGCCGATCATCAGCCACACCGCACCGCTCGCAAACAGTCGGACCGGTCGTGCCACCTTATCATCCGGCAACCGATCGTCGAACAGCAGCACGATCGCGATCAGGACGATGGCGGCGGCGAAGGAAATGAATGCCCACGTATAATAGTGATAGCCGAGAAGCGCGCTGCCGTATCCCGGATCCCGCGGCATGATGTGCAGAAGGATCTGACGCGCAGAAACCGTGGCACCCACAATGGCGGCAAGCAATGAAAGCGCGTAGTGACCGGGATGCGGACCGAAGCGGATATTCAGGATGGGCCCGATCGCCAACATTGCGAACAGGACGCGCTGCAGGAGACACAACGGACAGGGCAGCTCGCCGAGCAAAATCTGACCCGCGAACGCAGCGACGAGGACCAGCGCGATGCCGTAGAGACCAAGTGCATTGAGGGTGACGCCGATCGAGCGGTTCATGCCTGCATGCCCAAAACGAGAGATTTTCCTAGAACGATAGATTTAACGTGTCGGTCGCATGGTGAAGATAGGTTGCCACAGATGCGACGAGTACGATCGAAAACAGTGCCAGCGCCAGACGGCGCGAGCCCCACCATGACGCCGCCA
>VAZH01000495.1 GCA_005884465.1 Alphaproteobacteria bacterium
GGCTCGGGCTTTGCCCGCCGCAACGCGTCGCGCGAGGCTAGCTCGGCCACCAGAAACGCCATCCCGACCGACACGATTTGAGGCGCATGCCGGTCGGTTCTGATTTCGGCCGCCGACAGCGAAACGCAGGCCGCCGCATCTTCGGCGCTGAATGAGGTCAGCTTCTTCAGCGGTTGCGGCGCGGTGAGTTCAGCGCCCACGGGTTTGCCGTCTTCCTTGAGGATATCGACAGGCACGAGACCTGCGCCTTCCTCGAACAGGAACCGGGCCGGCGGCGTGCCTGCCTGTGTCGCCAGCACAAAGGCGGTACCGACATTCGGATGGCCCGCGAACGGAATCTCATTCATGACGGTAAAGATGCGAACTTGCGCGTCATGGCCGCCATCGCGCGGCGGCAACACGAACGTCGTTTCGGAATAATTGAATTCGGATGCGATGGCCTGCATCTGCGCGGTCGAGAGCCCGCCGGCATCCAGCACGACCGCAAGCGGATTGCCGCCGAAGGCACGGTCGGTAAAAACATCGACGGTGATATAGCGCCGTTGCATCTGAGGTCTCCGATTTCCGAAAATCAGCCAGAACATGACGCGGCACGCCTCGTCAAGCGAGTGCGCGCGGGCGGCATATTCAGCACCACCTCTCCCATTGGGAGAGGTCGGATCGCCTTGGCGATCCGCCTATTCTGCCTCAATCGAGCGTGCGGCGGAAGCGCGTGACGGCGATGGTCATGGCCAGCAGCATCAGCGCAATCAGCGCAATTGTATCGTATTGCAGATTTTCCAGCGTCGCGCCCTTCAGCATGATGGCGCGGACGATCCGCACATAATGCGTCAGCGGCAGACCCTCGCCGATATATTGCGCCCATACCGGCATGCCGGCGAACGGAAACATGAAGCCGGACAACAGAATGCTCGGCAGAAAGAACATCATGGAAAGCTGCATCGCCTGCAGCTGGTTCTGCACGATGGTCGAGAAGGTGTAGCCGATCGAAAGATTGGTGGTGATGAACAACGTGGAGAGCAGCGCCAGCATCAACAGGCTGCCTTGCACCGGCACTCCGAACAGCAGCACCCCGATGCTGATGATCAGCGTGGCCTGGATGAAACCGACCAGCACGTAAGGGATGATCTTGCCGAACATCACCTCAATCGGCTTGATCGGCATCGACAGCTGCATCGCCTGCAGCTGGTTCTGCACGATGGTCGAGAAGGTGTAGCCGATCGAAAGATTGGTGGTGATGAACAACGTGGAGAGCAGCGCCAGCATCAACAGGCTGCCTTGCACCGGCACTCCGAACAGCAGCACCCCGATGCTGATGATCAGCGTGGCCTGGATGAAACCGACCAGCACGTAAGGGATGATCTTGCCGAACATCACCTCAATCGGCTTGATCGGCATCGACAGCAGGTTTTCCATGGTGCCGCGCTCGATTTCGCGCGTCACCGAAAGGGCGGTAAATATCAGCATGGTCATGGTCAGAATGGTGCCGACCAGGCCGGGCACGATGTTCAGCCGCGACGACGCCGCCGGGTTGTAGCGCGCATGGGTGCGAATCTCGAACGGCAATGATGGCGGATCGCCGGTGAACAGGTCGTGCGCCAACGCAGTCTGCATCACCATGCCGAGCGCCGAAAGTGCGGAGCCTGCCGCCACCGGATCGGTCGCGTCGGCCGCAACCAACAGTGCCGGATGATCTCCGCGCCTTACTGCGCGCTCGAAGCCGCGCGGAATCTCCACGCCGAACAGCACCTTGCCCGACTGCAACAAATTGTCGAACTCATCGACATCGTGCACTTCCCGGGTGAAGCGGAAGTAGGCGGTATTCTCCAGCGCCTTCAGGATCGAGCGCGCGAGGTCGCTGTCCTCCTGCAACAGCACCGCGGTCGGCAGATGGCGCGGCGTGGTGTTGATGGCGTAGCCAAACAACAACAGCTGCATCACCGGGATCATCACGATCATCGCGAACGACACCCGGTCGCGCCGCAGCTGGATGAATTCCTTCACGACCATCGCAAAGCTGCGCCGCCAGAAGCCGAACGGCGGCTCCATGTCGACGCCGGGCTTGCCGGCGAGTTCGGCGGCGAGTCCGTTGAGGTCGTCGCCGGTGACCGTATAGGTCGTCAGCGCCGATTTCGCGATTACATCGTCGACGGTGCCGTGCACCAGCAGGTGTCCGTAGGCGATATAGGCGATCTCGTGGCAGCGCTCGGCCTCGTCCATGTAATGGGTGGAGACCAATACCGTGAGCCCTCGCGCGGCGAGCGCGTGGATCTCGTTCCAGAAATCCCGCCGCGCTTTCGGATCGACGCCGGCGGTCGGCTCGTCCAACAATAGCAAATGCGGATTGGGCAAGGTGCAGGCGCCGAGCGCAAGGCGCTGCTTCCAGCCGCCGGAGAGTTCGCCGGCAAGTTGCTCTTCGCGCCCCTGAAGCCCGAGCCGGTTGATCATGTCGCGCGCGGCGCCTCGCGCATCGCGCATGCCATAGAGCCGTGCGACGAATTCCAGGTTTTCGCGCACCGACAAGTCCTGGTACAAGCTGAAGCGCTGCGTCATGTAGCCGACCTGGCGCTTGATCTTGTCGGCGTCGCGGCGGATGTCGTAACCGAGGCAGGTGCCGTCGCCGCGGTCAGGCGTCAATAGACCACAGAGCATGCGGATGGTGGTGGTCTTGCCGCTTCCG
>VAZH01000496.1:0-5815 GCA_005884465.1 Alphaproteobacteria bacterium
CGATCGTGACCATGAGCATCCTGTTTGCCATTCTCGGCAAGAATCCGATTTCCGCGCTTGGCGTCTACTTCATCGATCCCCTGACCGACAGCTATTCGCTGCAAGAGCTCGTGGTAAAGGCGACGCCGCTGGTGATGATCGCCGTCGGCTTGTCGCTCTGCTATCTCGCCAACGCCTGGAACATCGGGGCTGAAGGACAGTTTCTGATCGGCGCCGTCGCCGGCAGCTGGCTCGCCGTGAAAACCCAAGGCACCGGTGCGGGACATTGGGTGTTGCCCGCGATGCTGCTGCTCGGCGCGGTGGCGGGTGCGCTGTATGCGCTGATACCGGCTATCTGCAAAGTCAGGTTCGGTGCCAGCGAGATTCTCACCAGCCTGATGCTGGTGTATGTGGCGGACCTTTTTCTTGATTATCTGGTGCGCGGTCCGTGGCGCGATCCGGCCGGGTTCAATTTTCCGACCACGGCCGAGTTCGATCCGGTCGCAACCGTGCCGGTTCTGATCGAAGGCGGCCGCCTGCATCTTGGTGCGATCATTGCGCTTCTGGTCGTCGCCGCGGCGACCGTATTGCTGGGGCGCACGATCAAGGGCTTCGAAATTCGCGTCGTCGGCGCAGCGCCCCGCGCCGCCGGCTTCGGCGGGTTCAATTCCAACCAGTTGATCCTCCTGACCTTCGCCATCTCGGGCGCCCTGGCCGGACTTGCGGGAATCATCGAGGTCGCGGGACCGGTCGGGCACCTCCAGCCCGGCATTTCGCCCGGTTATGGCTTCACCGCGATCATCGTCGCGTTTCTCGGGCGGCTGAACCCAGTTGGAATATTAATTGCAGGTCTTTTCCTCGCACTGACCTTCATTGGCGGCGAGCAGGCCCAGATCGCAATGAAAATCCCGCTGGACGTTACAAAAGTATTTCAAGGCATTCTGCTGTTCTACGTGCTCGCCTGCGACTCGCTCATTCTCTACCGTTTCCGGCTCATTTTCGCGTCACGACAGGTGCCCAGTGGAACTGGTTGAAGCGATCGTTCTTGCGGTGCTCGCGGCATCGACGCCGTTATTGATCGCGGCGACCGGCGAACTGGTGACCGAGCGCGCCGGCGTGCTCAACCTCGGCGTCGAGGGCATGATGATCGTCGGAGCGGCCTGCGGATTCGCAGGCGCCTGGCTCACCGGCTCAACCACCCTCGGCGCTCTCTGCGGTATCGTCGCCGGCACGTTGCTGTCGCTGATCTTCGCGATGATGACGTTGGGGCTAGCGGTCAACCAGGTTGCGACCGGGCTTGCGCTCACGATCCTTGGCATCGGCCTGTCCGGCCTGATTGGCGCCGGCTTCGTGGGCGAGAAAGTAACGCCGGCGGCGCATCTTCACATCCCGGGCCTCACCGATATTCCGCTGGTAGGACGCATCCTGTTCGGCGAGGACGCTTTCGTTTATCTCTCGCTGGCGCTGCTCGTCGGCGTCTGGCTGTTTCTTTACCGGACGCGGGCAGGACTGGTGTTGCGGGCGATCGGCGACAATCACGTTTCGGCACACGCGCTGGGATATCCGGTGCTCAGGATAAGATTGTTCGCGGTGATGTTCGGCGGCGCCTGCGCGGGCCTTGCCGGAGCCTATCTGCCGCTGGCCTATACACCGTTCTTCATTCCGGGCATGACGGCTGGCCGCGGATGGATCGCGCTTGCGCTGGTCGTGTTCTCGTCGTGGCGGCCGGGCCTCCTCGTGGTCGGGGCATATCTGTTCGGCGCCGTGACGATCCTTCAATTGCACGCGCAAGGCGCGGGCTTCGGCATTCCCTCGCAGTTCATGTCGGCATTGCCGTATCTCGCGACCGTCATCGTGCTTGTTCTGATCTCGCGCGCGAGAACCGGCGGCTCGACAGCACCCGCGGCGTTGGGAACGGTGTTCGTGCCCGATCGATGAATACCCGAAGCGCGCGCGATGGGGCGCGTGCGCATCGGCAAGACAGTCCACCCCTTGGTGTCAGGAGAACCCATGAGAAAGATTCTCATTGCTGCAACGGCAGTGATGCTCGCTGCCGGAGCAAGCCTGTTCGGCGCTTCCGCCGCCGAGAAGCTCAAAATCGGATTTATTTATCTTGGCCCGATCGGCGACCTCGGCTGGACCTACCAGCACGAGCTTGCGCGCCAGGCCGTGGTCAAGGAATTTGGCGACAAGATCGAGACCACCTATCTCGAGAACGTTCCCGAAGGTCCTGACGCCGAACGCGCTATCGAGCAACTCGTTCGCGCCGGCAACAAGCTGATCTTCACAACCTCCTTCGGTTACATGGATCCGACCTTGAAGGTGGCGAAGAAGTACCCGAACGTGCATTTCGAGCACGCTACCGGCTACAAGCGCGACAAGAACATGGCGACCTATTCGGCGCGCTGGTATCAGGGTCGCTACATCCAGGGCCAGATCGCGGCCAGGATGTCGAAGGCCGGCGTGCTCGGCTACATCGGCTCATTCCCGATCCCGGAAGTTGTCTCGGGCATCAACGCCACGATGCTCGGCGCACAGACGGTCAACCCCAACATCAAGGTCAAGATCATCTGGGTCAACACATGGTTCGACCCCGGCAAGGAGGCTGACGCCGCGAAGGCGCTGCTCGATCAGGGCGCGGATATTATCATGCAGCATACCGACAGCCCGGCGCCGATGCAGGTCGCGAGCGAGCGCGGCAAGCTGGCGTTCGGACAGGATTCCGAAATGATCAAGTTCGGGCCCAAGGCGCAGCTCACCTCGATCCTCGACACCTGGGCGCCCTACTACATCGCGCGCGTGAAGGCCGAGCTCGACGGCAGCTGGAAATCCGAAGACACCTGGGGCGGGCTCGACAGCAAGATGTTCGAGATGGCGCCCTACACCAACATGTCCGAAGACAAGCCGCCATCACCGCGGGCAAGCTTTATCCGTTCAAATGTCCTGTTGCGGGCCAGGACGGCAAGGAAGTTGAATGCAAGGGTGGCGATCATCTTGACGACGGCCAGGTGCTGGGCATGAACTTCTACGTCAAGGGCGTCGACGACAAGATTCCCGGCAAGTAAGGCGGGGCGAGACTGCCGGGTCCGGACGGCAACGCCCGGCCTCTGTTTCATGCCTCATCCTGAGGAGCGGCGTCTTCGCCGCGTCTCGAAGGATGGGCCACAGGCCTCATGGTTCGAGACGGCGCAAGGGCGCCTCCTCACCATGAGGGACAAACATTGCCTTCACCCCGCCTGCATCGCGCGGGCGGCGGCGCTGTGGCGCCGGATCAGATCGGGGATGTCGAGCCCGGGAATCGCGCCATCGGTCACCACCCAGTTGCCGCCGACCATCACCCGGTCGGCGCGATGCGCCCCGCACAAGACCAACGCCGCCAGCGGGTCGCCATGACCGGAGAAGCGCAATTCGTCGAGCTTGAACAACGCCAGATCGGCGGCTCTCCCTACCGCGATCTCGCCAAGCTCGGGGCGGCCGACGCAGGCCGCCGATCCCCTGGTTGCCCAGCGAAGAGCGTCCTTGTGGCTGACGCGGCCGACGCCATAACGCGCGCGCTGCAACAGGAATGCCGCCCGCACCTCCTGCATCAGGTTGGATGCATCGTTCGATGCCGAGCCATCGACGCCCAGGCCGATCGTGACCCCCGCCTCTTCCATGTCGCAGACCGGACAGCAACCGGACGCCAGAAGCTGGTTGCTGCAGGCGCAATGGCTGATCGTGGTTCCCGCCTTGCCGAGGCGCTTCATCTCCGCCGCGTTGAAATGAATGCCATGGGCCAGCCATGTCCGCGCATTGAGCCAGCCGCATTGCTCGAGATAATCGAGCGGCCGGCAGCCATGCATCTCTTCGCAGAACTTGTTCTCGTCTTCGGTCTCCGCCAGATGGGTATGCAGGCGGACGTCGAGTTTTTCCGCAAGCGCTGCGGTCGCGCGCATCAACGACGTCGTCACTGAAAATGGCGAGCACGGCGCCAGCGCGATCTGCACCATGGCGTCCTCGCCGCGCTGATGATGTTTTGTCACCACGCGCTCGCTGTCGGCGAGGATCGTGTCCTCATCCTGCACCACGCTGTCCGGCGGTAACCCGCCGTCGCGCTGCGAGCGATTCATGGAGCCGCGGGTGAGCAGCACGCGAACGCCGAGCCGCTTGGCGACCGCCACCTCGATATCGACGGCGTCCTCGAGCCCGGCGGGAAAAACGTAATGATGATCGGTCGTGGTGGTGCAGCCGGACAGCAATAGTTCCGACATCGCCAATGTGACGCCGAGTTCGAGTGCTTGGGGCGTGAGCCCGGCCCAGACCGGATAGAGCGCCTGAAGCCATGGAAACAGCTCGCGGTCGAGCGCCGCCGGCAGCGCCCGGGTCAGTGTCTGATAAAAATGGTGATGGGTGTTGATCAGCCCCGGCAGCAACACATGGTCACCGGCCGCAAAGGATGCCGCTGATATCGTCGGCTGGCCACCCCAGGGCACCAGTTCGACGATTCTGCCGTCCTTCACGACGATGCCGCGTTCCGCTCCATCGGCGAGAATACTTGCGGGATCCTTGATCCAGATCGCCTGATTTCGGTCCATGGCCTGCGGCATCTCCGGTAAAGTAAGGTGCGTGAAAAAAGTTGCCGCACCTGCCCCTGCAATTCAAAGACCAGCCCAATCGATCGGAGGGTTGGCGTCGGTCTTGCAGGACTTCTTACAGGCAGATGCATCTCGTTGAAAGTTTTAGCGTATCCATGGATTTGAACACCATCACCGAGGTCGCTCACCCCAGGACGCGGGCGCAACTGCCCGTTTGGACGGCAGGCGATGCTTGGCTGGCGGGCGGGACCTGGCTGTTCTCGGAGCCCCAGGTCCATCTGACGCGGCTGATCGATCTCACCGATCTCAAATGGCCGGCGCTGACGATCGGCGAGAATGAGCTGACGATCGCCGCGACCTGCACGGTGGCGCAGCTCGATGCGCTGGCATGCCCGCCGGAATGGCTCGCCGCGCCGGTGATCAATCAATGCTGCCGCGCGTTCCTGGCATCCTTCAAGATCTGGAAGACCGCAACCGTCGGCGGCAATCTCTGCATGTCGTTGCCGGCCGGCCCGATGATCTCGCTGACAGCAGCGCTCGACGGCATATGCACGATCTGGAAAGCCGACGGCAGCGAGCAGAAGGTCAAGGTCGCCGACTTCGTCATCGGCAACCAGCGCAACGTGCTGGCGCCGGGCGATCTGCTGCGGCAAATCGATATTCCGCTCGCAGCACTGAAGCGGCGTGCGGCGTTTCGCCAGATTTCGTTGACGCCGGTCGGCCGGTCGGCGGCATTGCTGATCGGCAGCATCGATGGCGAAGGCGCTGTGACCCTGACGGTGACGGCGTCGACCACGCGTCCCGTTCGACTGTCCTTTGCCAGGAACCCGCAAGCCAAGGAACTGCGGGAAGCGCTGCTCCACCACCTCCCTGACACGCTCTATCATGACGACCTTCACGGCAAGCCGGCATGGCGCAAGCACATGACCATGCGTCTTGCGGAAGAAATTCGCGCCGAACTGCAAGGCCTCGCGCAACCATGAGCTTCGAGATCAACGGCAAGGCGTTTTCGGAAAATCCCCGCGCCGGACAATGCCTGCGAACTTTTTTGCGCGAGCTCGGGCATTTCAGCGTCAAGAAAGGGTGCGACGCCGGCGACTGCGGCGCCTGTACCGTGCTGATCGATAGCGAGCCGGTGCACAGCTGCCTGATCCCCGCCTTTCGCGCCGAGGGCCATGCCGTCACCACCATCGAAGGCCTCGCGGGCGATGGCGGTACCCATCCGATGCAGCGGGCATTTCTCGATGCGCAGGCGTTTCAAT
>VAZH01000496.1:5875-6309 GCA_005884465.1 Alphaproteobacteria bacterium
AGGCAATTTGTGCCGCTGCACCGGCTATCGTACCATCGAAGACGCGCTGAACGGCAAGACGAATAGCGAAGACGCCGTCGCGGGCGCCGCATTCGGCCGCAGCCTGCCTGCACCCGCCGGACCGCAGGTGGTGCGGGGCGCGGCTCCCTACACCTTCGATACAGCCATGGAAGGCACGCTGCACATCAAGCTGCTGCGCTCGCCGCATCCGCACGCAAAGATTATCTCGATCGACAAGACCGCGGCGCTGAACGTTGCTGGCGTGCAGGCGGTGCTGACCTTCGAGGACGCGCCGGATCGCCTGTTCTCCACCGCGCGGCACGAGAGGGCCTGGATGGACCCCGACGATACCCGCGTGCTGGACAATGTCGTCCGCTTCGTCGGACAAAGGGTCGCCGCCGTGGTTGCGGAGACTGAAGCATCAGCAGAAGAAG
>VAZH01000497.1 GCA_005884465.1 Alphaproteobacteria bacterium
AAATTTAGGCATATCCTCGGGCTGCTTTGCGCCGCCTCGATTTCTGTTGCGCTGGCGGGTGCGGCATTGGCCCAAGACAAAACCGTCAAGATCGGCGCGATCTATCCTTTGAGCGGCAACGCCGCCAGCGCCGGCGTCCACGGCAAGGCGGCGATCGAGACCGCGATCGAAATCATCAACAACGCGCATCCTGAACTCGGCAATTTGCCGCTGGCGAAGAACGCCGGTCTGGCCGGCCTTGGCGGCGCCAAGGTCGAAGCCATATTCGCCGACAACCAGGGCAGCCCCGCGGTCGGGCAGAATCAGGCACTGCGCCTGATCACGGAGGAAAAGGTCGTTGCGCTGAACGGCGCCTACCAGTCCGGCATTACGCTGACGACGAGTGCGATTTCGGAGAAATACGGCATTCCTTTCGTGAACGGTGAATCGGTCGCCGCCAGCCTGACCGAGCGCGGCTTCAAATGGTTCTTCCGGGTGACGCCGGTGGCGTCGGACTTTGCCAAAATCTATCTCGACTTCCTGAAGGACATGAAGGCCAGCGGGCAGAAGGTCGATAACATCGCGCTGGTGCATGAAAATACCGAATACGGCACCTCGGTCGCGGGCGTCATCACCAGCATGTTCAAGGACAACGGCCTGAGCATCGCCCAGGATATCGCCTACTCCGCCAACACCACCGATGTGCAAAGCCAGGTGCTGCAGCTCAAGGACAAGAAGCCGGACGTGGTGATCATGATCAGCTACACGTCCGACGCCATCCTCTATGCCAAGACCATGCAGGCGCTGGACTACAAGCCGCCGATGATGATCGCCGATAATGCGGGCTTTTCCGATCCATCGCTGATCAAGACGGTCGGCAAGCTGGTGCAGGGCATCTTCAACCGATCGTCCTTCAGCATTGGACCTCCGGGCTCGCCGACCTTTCTGATCAACGAGATCTACAAGAAAAGAAGCGGCGACGATCTCGACGATACCGCGGCCCGCCAGATGCAGGGTTTCTTTGTGCTGTGCGACGCGATCGACCGCGCCGGCTCGACCGCGCCCGACAAGATCCAGGCGGCCCTCAAAGCAACCGACCTCAAGCCCGACCAGCTGATCATGGGCTACAGGGGCGTGAAGTTCGACGACAAGGGCCAGAACATTCTCGCCTCCGGCCTCGTGATCCAGCTCCAGGACGGCGAAAACTACGTTCCGGTCTGGCCCAAGGAGAGGGCCAAGACCGCGCCGATGCTGCCCTACAAGGGCTGGTAATCAAAATCGTCGAGGGCGGGACATTCGTTCCGCCCTCAGCGATTCCGCAATCGACTTAGACGACCTGGGGCAGTCATGTCCTCCATCCTCGTTCAAGTGATCGTCGGCGGACTGTTGCTTGGCGCCGTATACGCGCTGTTTTCGTCCGGCCTCACCTTGATCTGGGGCATGATGAACATCGTCAACTTCGCCCATGGCGACTTCGTCATGCTCGGCATGTACGTGGCGTTTGTGGTCTGGACACTGTTCGGCGTCGGGCCGCTTGTCGGCGCGCCGGTTGCGGCGCTGGTGCTCGCGACGCTCGGGATCATCGTCTATTTCGGATTGATCCGCGGCGTGATGAAAGGGCCGATGCTGGCCCAGATTCTCGGCACCTTCGGGCTGGCGCTGTTGTTGCGCTATTCCGTGTTCTGGGGCTTTGGCGCCAATTTCATGACACTGCCGGAAAATCTTGTCGGCGGCACCTTCGAGGTGCTCGGCATCCGGATTCAGGCGTCGCGCCTGCTGGCCGGCGTCGTCGCATTACTGGTGACGCTCGGCCTGCATCTCCTGCTCACGCGCACCTCGCTCGGCTCGAAGATGCTCGCCGTCGCCGAGGATTCGACCGCGGCGCAGCTGATGGGCATCCGTCCCGATAGCATGCAGGCGATTGCCTGGGCGATCGCGGCGGCCGCGACGGGAATTGCCGGCGCACTGATCGCGACGTTCTTCTACATCGCGCCGACGGTCGGCGAAACACTCGGCATTGTCGCTTTCGTCACGGTGTCGTTGGGCGGCTTCGGCAGCGTGCCGGGCGCGCTGGTCGCAGGGCTCTTGATCGGCGTCATCGAGTCGGTATCAGCGTATTGGATCGGCGGGGTCTACAAGGACATCGTGGTGTATTCGCTGTTCCTGTGTTTCCTCTGGTTCCGGCCGCAAGGCCTGATGGGCAAGACGTGACGCGGCGTTTCATCTGGTCCTCGGTCGTGCTCGCGCTTGTCATCGCGTATCCGCTGCTGTTCTCGACGCCGTTCCAGCAGCGGCTCGGGGCGCTGATTTTGCTTTATGCGATTGCTGCGTCGGCGTGGAATATCGTCGGTGGCTACGCCGGTCAGATATCCGTGGGGCACGTCGTGTTCTTCGGTTGCGGGGCTTACGCCTCGATGGCGGCGTATGCGCATTTCGCGCTGCCGCCGCTGGTCGGCATTCCCGCCGGCATTTTTGTCAGCGTGCTGATCGCCGCCGTGATCGGCGTGCCAACGCTTCGGCTGTCAGGCCATTATTTCAGCATGGCGACCATCGCGGTGGCCGAGCTCGTCAGATTGATCGTGACCAACACGGAATATCTCGGAGCCGCGGTGGGCCTCAGCGGCCCGACCGTGCCGCGGACCGTGCTTGACCTCTCCTTTACCTCGGCGCTGCCCTACTACTATCTGTTCCTCTCGGTTCTCGTGATCACGCTCGGCATCACCTGGTGGATGGCGAATAGCCGGATGGGATTTTATCTTCGTGCCATCAAGGATTCCGAACGTGCAGCGCGCTCGCTCGGCGCTCCCGCAAGCCGTACCAAGCTCTACGCATTCATGCTGAGCGCCGGGCTCACCAGCGTCGCCGGCGCGCTCTACGCGATGATGTTCGGCTTCGTCGATCCGGAATCCGGGCTCGGCATCCTGATTTCCGTGAAGATCCTGATCATGGCGGCGCTGGGCGGCGCCGGGCTATTGTTCGGACCATTGGTGGGTGCCGCGATCCTGGTGCCGCTGGAGGAAATCTCCAACAACCTGCTCGGCGGCAAGGGCGCGGGGCTGACCTTCGTCGTGTACGGCGCGATCATCGTCTTGATCGCGCGCTTTCAGCCCGGAGGCATTTTGATGCTTATCAAGCGGCTGTGGGCAAAGCGTAACAAGGCCTCGGAGCCAACAGTCGC
>VAZH01000498.1 GCA_005884465.1 Alphaproteobacteria bacterium
TCGCCGGACCGACTTGCGGTTGCCATCGGCAACAAGGGCCTGCCGCTGGCGCTCACGCTGGCTTACCTGACATTTTTCAGCGAATTCGTCGCCGCTGCATGCCTGGCGGTCGGTTTGTTCACGCGCATTGCTGCCGCGATGATATTTATCCAAATGATGGTCATCGTCATTGTTTTCCAGGGACCGTACGGGTTCTTCTGGACCAATCGGGGTTACGAATACCCGCTGCTGTGGGCCGCTTTTTGCCTCGCCATCTTCTTTCGGGGAGGGGGACGATGGTCGGTCGATCACTACATCGGCAAGGAATTTTAGATTGCGTTGCGGAGTGCTCGACCGGCCGGTCAGGTCGTCGCGCAGTCGGCATGGCGGTTCTCTCTCCATCCGCACGGCCTGCGCCAGACCAGAGGGCACCTGGTCAAGCGAGGCGCCGACGGACCTCGTCGCGCATCTTTTCGCGAAACTCTTCCCTGCGGGCGGGTCGTTCATTTTCCGGGATATTGAACCGATCGAAGATGTTGAATTTTTCAAGGATCGGGTGACGGTCGCTCGCCATCGCCAGGATGGCCAACAGTTCGGCAGCCGGCCCGCTGGGGCCGGCGACTTCCCATCGGCGTATCGTGTCGGCGCCGTCACCGGACGCGAGGCCACACAACTTCGCCATGTCTGCCGCGGACAGGGTTCTGCCGATCGCATCGCCGAGATCCACGCGAAGGTGTTTTAGTTCGGGGCCGGTCATTGGGGCTGATTCAAGCTGGCGTTCCTGCGCAGTCGGGGAATCTCTGCCGCAGGATTCTTCATTGCCAGCCGGTCGGCAAGACCTCACGAGCCGAGACCACTCGCGCCGAGAACTGCGGCGCCCAAGCCTGTGGCGCCCACGCCTGCGGCGCCCACGCCTGCGGGGGCTCTCGATAAGCCGCCACTCTGGTGTGGGTGGCCTTTTTGGCGACTTTAGGCTTCGAGCGCGGGGGCGAAGGAATTCTCGAGACCTGTTGCGAGGGGGCCTCCAGTTGGGCAAACGCCTCTCGAGGTTGGTTGAAGACTGGCGTGTTTGCCACGACCGCCGAAGGCGGCGGGACGATGGTCGGCAGGCTGGTATCGATCACAATTCGCTCGGGCCATTTGTGAGCCGATTTGATGCGGATGATTGATTTGTCTACTTTCGCTTCCCGAAAGGTTTGGGGGGAATCGGGCAAAAAACACCAGTCTGCTACGAAGATCATCGCAAGCAGCAGGCTTCCGACAAAAAAGAAGTATCGGGCTAAAGGCACGTGGTAGTAACCGCCGGGTTTCTTGCGAGCAACCGAAGTCTCTCGGAATGGGTGTTGCGCAGAGATAATGGGCGAGTTGAAACTCCGTTCCCGGTTTCGCCAGGGAACTTTAGGTGCGGCAGGCGGTTTTTCCGGTGTGCGTACACACTGGAGGAAACGATGAGGAGATTTTTGATTGTTGGCGCTGTCAGCGCGTTTGCCATCACGTCTGTCTTTGCGCAGACTGCAACCGAGTTCTACGTGGTGCGTGATGCCTCGACCAAGAAATGCACCGTTGTCGACACGAAGCCGACGACCACGACAACCACGGTCGTCGACAACGGAACATTCAAGACCAAGACCGAAGCCGAGACCGGCATGAAGTCCATGAAGGTTTGCACGGAAAAATAGGCTTCGGAAACAGGCTTGGAACTGGGGTTGCCTTGTCGCCCATCCTGGATGGTGGCAGGGCTTTCCTTTTGCCTTCAGATCAGCGATAGGCCGATCACTGGCGCCGGCGGCGCGAAGCCGATCAGCCGCTGGTTCGACTTTTTGCCGGTGTTGGAACCGCTGTTCGGCGTCGCGGGTTGTCTCCGCTGGTGTTCGCCTGCAGTTCAGAATCGGCCAGGTGCGGTCTTGCTCGCCGAGCGTTTCGTCCGTCGCGCTCAATCATGGATGAACGTCAGGACCGCTTTGAAGATGAGACCAGGGACTTCCACCGCTGTTCCTGTGCAAACGGCGTTTGGGCCTTCCGACTTGCCCGTCAGATGAATATGGACGGGCTCCATGTTGAAAACCGAGGCGCGGCCCTGAGCATGGCGCTTGGTCTCCAGTTGGGCGATGAAACCATTGTCCGTTTGCGTGAGAGTCCCGAAATAGGCAAATGTCGCGTCTCCGCCGCGGATTTTGTCGTCGGTCACGACCACGACGCCATCCCCTTCGCCTGCGAGCGTTTCGAAATGAACGCTGTAAATGCCGTCAGCCAGCATCAGCTTGGCGCGATCTGGTTAGCACATTAGCTCCCCTGTTCATTTCCCTTTTGCCTTCAGCCCGAGCTCGACAAGGCTGCGGATGGCCTTGGAGCGGGAATCCGCACGGTGCTCCACCGACCATAGCTGGATTTGCTTAAGCAACAACGCCGGCAACCGGATGCCGACGAACGGATCGCGTCCCGTCGCCGGCCGGCCTCTTTTCGGTTTTACCGTTTATCGACTTCCGCATAATTTAGGTTTTACCTAATTCAGGCTCGGAGGGAAGCGTGCCGGGCCTTCTATTCGGCGAACGGTTCAGAGGCACAACCCAAGCAATTTTATTCGACAGGCCTGTTCGGCGTGGCGGGACGTCGTCCGTTTTGCCGAGGGTGATCTTGACCGGGAACGCTCGTAGCCACCCGCAATCACCATGGCCCAGTAGGTTCGCTGGGACGTCGGGCTTTTCGCGCTGGCGACGCCGACCCTTGACGCTCCATGCATCAAAAGGTTTCTTCGATGTTGTGGCGAATCAATCCATTGATCAAGAGTTTTTGGGAAACCGTCATAGCCAAAAGCGATATTCTCGGCCGCTCGTTCGGACTTCGATGAGGCGACACGCGAAGAAAAGG
>VAZH01000499.1 GCA_005884465.1 Alphaproteobacteria bacterium
GTTGACGTTGGCCGCCGGACAGTTGATGCGGATAGCTGGCAAGCCGCGTTTCCGGCTCCGGAATGCCAACTTGCGTCAGCAGCTCGATGGTCCGCGCCCGCGCTCTCTGGCCGCTAATCCCGCTGTGAAGCTGCAGTATCTCGCCGATCTGGGACTCGATCGTATGCAGCGGATTAAGCGACGTCATCGGCTCCTGGAAGATGATCGAAATGTCGTTGCCGCGAATGCCGCGAATTTCGCGCTCCGACAGTTCGAGCAGTTCGCGCCCCTTGAACTGAATGCTGCCCGAGGGATGCGATGCGGTCGGGTAGGGCAACAGCTTCAGGATCGACAGCGCGCTGACCGATTTTCCGGAGCCCGACTCTCCGACCAGCGCCACGCACTCGCCGCGCTTGATCTCGAAGGAGATATGATCGACCGCGACGGAGGCGCCGCTCGGCTGATGAAACGCCACCGAGAGATCGCGGATGTCGAGCAGAGGCTGGTTGATGGCGTCCATGCGCGGGCTACCTGAACGTCTTGCGCGGATCGAATGCGTCGCGCACGGCTTCGCCGATGAAAATCAGCAATGACAGCATGATGGCGACGGCGAAAAAGCCGGTGAAGCCGAGCCATGGCGCCTGGACGTTGGCCTTGCCCTGCGACAGCAATTCGCCCAGCGAGGGAGAGCCCGGCGGCAATCCGAAACCGAGGAAGTCGAGCGCGGTCAGCGTCATGACCGACGAGGACACGATGAAGGGCAGGAACGTCATGGTCGCCACCATGGCGTTCGGCAGCAGATGCCGGAACATGATCACGGCATTGGATACACCGAGTGCCCGCGCCGCCATGATGTATTCAAAATTGCGTCCGCGCAAAAATTCCGCGCGCACCAGGCCAACCAGCGAGACCCATGAGAACAACAGGAGAATGCCGAGCAGGACAAAGAAGCCGGGCACCAGCACCGACGACAGGATCAAGAGCAGATACAGCGAGGGAATCGCCGTCCAGACCTCGATGAACCGCTGGAAAGCCAGATCGATCCAGCCGCCGAAATAGCCCTGCACGCCGCCGGCGGCAACGCCGATGATCGACGAGATGATGGTCAGGCTGAGGCCGAACAGCACCGAGATGCGAAAGCCGTAGATCAGGCGCGCCACCACGTCGCGGCCCTGATCGTCGGTACCGAGCCAGTTGTATTCGAGGTCGCGGCAGCTCTTCAGGCCCTTCTTCTGCACCACCTCCTTGCATTGTGCTTCCGTCAGCATCCAGGTCGGCTTTGACGGCGCCGGCGTCGGCAGGTCGAGATTGTGCGTATCGTAGGAATAGCGGATCAGCGGCCAGACGATGGTGCCGCCCTTGTCCGCGATCAGCTTCTGCAAATACGGATCGCGATAGTCGGCGGCGGTCTCGAAGTCTCCGCCGAAGGTGGTTTCGGAATAGCTGACGAATGCCGGCCAATACACATGGCCGTCAAATTTGATCAGGAACGGACGGTCATTGGCGATCAACTCGGCGAACAGCGACACGAAGAACAGGATCATGAAGATCCAGAACGACCAGTAACCCCGGCGGTTCGACTTGAAATTCAGCCAGCGCCGGCGGTTGAGCGGCGACGGCTCGAACGCGTGGCGCGTGATCGGCACGATCTCGCCGAGCGGCGATTGCGTCTTGGTTTCGATCGGCGGCGGCGCGATGACTGTCATCAGACCTCCCGCGCCTCGAAATCGATCCGCGGATCGATCCACATGTAGGTGAGATCGGAGATCAAATTGACCACCAGGCCCACCAGCGAGAAGATGAACAGGGTTCCGAACACCACCGGATAATCGCGGTTCAGCACGCTCTCGAAGCCGAGCAGACCCAGCCCGTCCAGCGAAAAGATGGTTTCGATCAACAGCGAGCCGGAGAAGAAGGCGTGAATGAACGCACCCGGGAAGCCGGCAATCACGATCAGCATGGCGTTGCGGAAGATGTGATTGTAGAGCACCTGACGCTCGCTGCAGCCCTTGGCGCGCGCGGTCATGACATATTGCTTGCGGATTTCATCGAGGAACGAATTTTTGCTCAGCAGCGTCATGGTGGCGAAAGCACCAAGCGCCATCGAGATGAGCGGCAGCGTAATGTGCCAGAAATAATCGAGAATCTTCCAGTACCAGGGGAATTGCGCCCAACCGTCCGAGGTCAGCCCGCGCAACGGGAAGATGTTGAAGAACGAGCCGCCGGCGAACAGGATGATCAGCAGGATCGCGAACAGAAATCCGGGTATCGCAAATCCGACGATGATCATCGCCGAGGTCCAGGTGTCGAACCTTGTGCCGTCCAGCACCGCCTTGCGAATGCCGAGCGGTATCGAGATCAGATAGGTCAGGAGCGTCATCCAGATCCCGAGCGACACCGACACCGGCAGTTTTTCCTTGATCAGTTGCAGCACGTTGACATCGCGGAAATAACTCTTGCCGAAATCGAACCGCGCGAAATTCCACAGCATCAGCGCGAAGCGTTCCGGCGCCGGCTTGTCGAAACCGAATTGTTTTTCCAGGCTCTTGACGAATTCGGGATCCAGTCCCTGCGCGCCACGGTACTTCGAATTAACTGCGTCGCTGGCGGCGCCGACCTGATTGCGCGCACCGAAATCGCCGCCGGATGAACCCGAAATCCGCGAGCTCGCTCCGGTATCCGCGCCGCTGAGCTGCGCGATCACGCGCTCAACCGGACCGCCCGGCGCGAATTGCACCACGATGAACGACACGAACAAGATACCCAGCAGCGTTGGGATCATCAGCAAAATGCGGCGGGCGAGATAGGCGGTCATCGGCTATTTCGCCTGTTCGCTGGCTGCGGAGGATTTTGCTACCGACCACCAGAGATCGGGCGCCCCGGCGCCGAAATATTTCGGCAGGTTTGGCGGATGACCGAACACATCCCAATAAGCGAGCCGGTGCGTGTTGGCGTACCATTGCGGCACCCAGTAACGGCCGGCGCGGATGATGCGGTCCAGTGCGCGTGCTGCAAACACCAGTTTGGGCCGTGTGTCGGCCGCGATCAACTGTTCCACCATGGCATCGATCGCCGGATCGGAAATGCCCGCGAGATTATTCGAGCCCTTGGTGGCCGCCGCCCATGAGGAAAAG
>VAZH01000500.1 GCA_005884465.1 Alphaproteobacteria bacterium
AACCTGCATAAGCAAAATCATGAGGACTTGAAAGGTAATTGACATCGCCTTCCCCTTTTTTGTTGGACGAACACTACAGCCGATTTCTTACGAGCCCCTTAGGCGGGATGGCTTTCAATGCCGGCACGAAGGTCAGCGACAGCAGGAATGCCGCGGTCAGCGCAAGAATGACAATCAGAGCCATCGGTTCAAACATATGTATCGCTCCGGCGAGGGCCGCCTTGCGCGATGCGATGGAGGGTGAAGACATAGGCGTATGACTGACCATACGCCTAATTCGAAGGTCTCCCGACTGGAAGTTGTCTCGACGGGCGCTCGACGCCGTTGGACATTGGAAGAAAAGCAGCGGATCGTTGCCGAGAGCTATGGCGGGCCACGATTGGTCTCAGTGACGGCCCGGCGCAACGGGTTGTCTGCGAGCCAATTGTTCACGTGGCGCAGGTTGGCGCGCGAGGACCGGCTGAGCGGGGATGCCGTGCCGGCGCTTGTTCCTGTGGAGATCGCCTTTACGCCGGCTCCGGCCTCGACGTGCACACCGCAGCCGCCGTCGTCGCCTCCTGCGCAGCGCGCGAGAGTCGGAATAATCGAGATTGAGCTTAGCGGCGGCTGTCGCGTTCGCGTTGACCGGGATGTTGACGCCGAGGCACTGCAGCGGGTGCTTGAGCTTCTGAGGCGGCGATGATCCCGATCCCGAGCGGCGTCAGGGTCTGGATCGCCACCGGCCACACCGACATGCGCCGCGGCATGCAAAGTCTGGCCCTGACGGTTCAGGAGAGCTTGAAGCGCGATCCTCATGCTGGCGATCTCTATATCTTCCGGGGTCGCCGCGGCGATCTGGTCAAGATTTTATGGCACGACGGGTTAGGCATGTCGCTCTATGCCAAGCGCCTGGACCGCGGGAAGTTCATCTGGCCCTCGGCGTCATCGGGCGCGGTGTCGGTCTCAGCGGCCCAGATGGCTTATATGCTGGAAGGGATCGACTGGAGAAATCCGCAACTGACATGGCGACCGCAGAGCGCCGGCTGAGCCAAATAAAATATTGGATCACGTGGATTTTAGGGCGTCACAAATCACTGAATTTATGATTCTCTCGTTTGGATGGACACGGCTCCCGACGCCCCTCCCGACGACATAGCCGCTCTGAAAGAGGCGTTGGCGAGCGAACGCGCGAAGGCGCTGGATATTGCGGCGGAGCTCGCGGTCGCCCATGCGAAGGCATCGGAAGACAGCGCGCTGATTGCCCAGCAAAAATTACGGATCGCCAAGCTCGAGCGCCAGATCTACGGACAGCGGTCAGAGCGTTCGTCGCGGCTGATCGACCAGTTGGCGCTGACGTTCGAAGAGCTGGAAGCCAACGCCACCGAAGACGAGCTTGCGGCCGAGAGAGCCGTCGCCAGGACGACAATTGTACGCGGATTTACGCGCACGCGCCCCGAACGCAATACGTTCCCCGATCATCTTCCCCGCCAGCGCGTGGTGATCGACCCGCCAACGGCGTGTGAATGCTGCGGCGGCAATCGCTTGCGCAAGCTCGGCGAAGACGTGACCCGGACGCTGGAATCGGTACCGCGCCAGTGGAAAGTGGTCGAGACGGTGCGCGAAAAGTTCACCTGCCGGGATTGCGAGAAAATCAGCCAAGCGCCGGCGCCGTTCCATGTGATCCCGCGAGGATGGGCGGGGCCGAGCCTGCTGGCCATGCTCCTCTATGAGAAGTTCGGCCAGCATCAGCCTCTGAACCGGCAGACCGAGCGTTATGCGCTGGAGGGCGTGCCGATCAGTCTGTCGACCGCAGCCGACGCCGTAGGGGCGTGCTGCACGGTGTTGGAGCCGCTGTCGCGGCTCTTGGAAGCCCACGTCATGGCAGCCGAACGCCTCCATGGCGACGACACCACCGTGCCCGTGCTCGCCTTGGGCAAGTGCGATGTCGCTCGATGCTGGGTCTATGTGAAGGACGACCGCCCCTTCGGCGGCTCAGATCCGCCGGCGGCGATGTTTTATTACTCGCGCGATCGAAGTGGTGAGCATCCGCAGGCGCATCTGGCCAACTACACCGGGATCCTCCAGGCCGACGCCTTCGGCGGATACATCAAGCTCTACGAGCCCGAGCGAAGTCCTGGGCTTATCAGGGAAGCGGCCTGTTGGGTCCATGCCCGGCGCCCGTTCTTCGCCATGGCGGATCTTGAGGAGAATGCGCGGCGCAAAGCGGCCGGAAAGAAGGAGATCGTCATCTCGCCCGTCGCCATGGAGATCGTGCGCCGCATCGACGCTCTGTTCGAGATCGAGCGCTCTATCAATGGCCAAAACGCCGACCAACGAAAGGTTGTTCGCCAGGCGCAGAGCGCGCCGCTCGTCGCCGATCTGGAAGCCTATATGCGCGAGCAGTGCGCCAAGCTCTCCCGCGGTCACGATCTGGCCAAGGCCATGAACTACATGTTCAAGCGCTGGGCCTCCTTCACCCGCTTCCTCGACGATGGCCGCGTCTGCCTCTCGAACAATGCCGCCGAAAGAGCGCTGCGCGGCATCGCATTGGGCAGAAAGTCGTGGTTATTCTGTGGGTCCGACCGCGGAGGGCGCCGAGCCGCCGCCATGTATAGCCTCATCGTCTCTGCCAAGATGAACGGCGTCGACCCTCAGGCCTGGCTCGCCGATGTACTCGCTCGCATCGCCACCCACCCCGCCCACAGGCTCGATGAGCTGCTGCCCTGGAACTGGAAGACTGCACAACAGCAAGGCCTTGTGGCGCAGGCGGCTTGATGGGGCACGTCAACAAAGTCAGCCACGTGTTCACTCTCAGCCATGTCGCTGAGATGCTCGGTGAAGACGAGGAATGGCTGTTCGAAGTCGCCGAAGAAATGGACACCGAGGATGGCCAGCTATGGGTCGTCGGCGTCGGTGAAGACGGGGTGATGGCGTTCACCG
>VAZH01000501.1 GCA_005884465.1 Alphaproteobacteria bacterium
TCCCGCTTGGTGCGGTTGATTCCCGCTTGGTGCGGTTGATGGCGTCGTGAATGAGATCGAGTTCGACCTTGAGTTTCTCGCATTGCTCGATCTGGGCGCGATAGGTTTCAAGCAACGCCTGCGCATCGGCGACCCCGCGCGAGATAGACGCGCCGCCGCCAGCTGTTGCTGCGCCGTGACCAGGGCTGGCCATCTCGGCACGGATGGCGCGCAGTTCGGCCATGATCTCGCGATGCATCGGACCGATGTTGCCGTCGACGGCTGCGGGGATCGGCATGTCGCCGTTGAATGCTTCCTCGATACGAAAACGCTTGCGATGAATCGGCATGAGATTTTCCCTGACCTTCACTCGTCAAGGTTTTAGACAGAGCGATTTAACATGGGGTTCACGCCGGGAACGGTTGCCAAGCGTGCAAACACCAACGATTAACCATGCGCGGCCGCTGTTCACTGAAAATAAACGCTAACGGGTAAAACCGCGGAGAATTGCCGACGTGGTGAATCGAAAGGCGGTTTCTGTTTACCAAACCGATGCGGTTTTGATCTTAATTGGCGACATAAGGGCGCTGATCCGGCGCTCCCCACGACCAAACAGTGACGAAACAGTACAGAGTACGTCGATGTTCAAAAGAATGTCTGTTGCGCTGCTCGCCGGCGCGTCTTGCCTGGTAACCGGCCTTCATCAAGCCGCGGCGATCGAAACCGCGCCGCGCCCGGAACGCACCCTGTCCTACGCCGGTCAACCCGCGCAGCGGACCGCCGCGCCGGTGCGAACGGCTTATGCCGGGCGCTCCAACATGGGTGGCGGTTTCATCGAATTCCTGTTCGGGGATGGACAGTCTCAAGGCGGGCGCTACCAGCAGCAACCCTATCAACAGCAGCCATCATACGATCAGCGTCCGCTGTTCCCGCCGATGGAGCCGCAGCAAGTCATGCGCCAGCAGGAAGTCGCCGGTGCATATCCCGCATTCGACCCGAGATTCGAGAAGCAACTCGTCGACTATCACGGCAGCGAAAGACCCGGCACGATTATCATCGATACGCCGAACAAATTTCTGTTCCTGGTACAGGGCAACGGCACGGCCGTGCGCTACGGCGTCGGCGTCGGTCGTCCCGGATTCATCTGGTCGGGCGTCAAGCAGATTTCCGCGAAGAAGGAGTGGCCGGCGTGGACACCGCCACCGGAAATGCTGGCGCGGCGCCCCGATCTGCCGCGGCACATGGAAGGCGGCCCGCAGAACCCGCTCGGCGCACGCGCGATGTATCTGGGATCGTCGCTCTATCGCATTCACGGCTCCAACGAACCGTGGACAATCGGCACCAACGTCTCGTCCGGCTGCATCCGGATGCGCAATGAGGACGTGATCGATCTGTACGGCCGCGTCAATGTCGGCGCAAAGGTCGTCGTGATCTGATTCTTTATGGCCTGAAACAAAAACGGCCGCCCGATTTCGAGCGGCCGTTTTCGTTTGCGTGTCGGAACCGCTCAGGCGTCGTCGCTGTCGCCGTCTCCGCCGAAATCGTCGGAATCGAGATCCATGTCGTCGTGATCGTCGCTGTCATCGTTCGACGCCTGATCATCGTTCGATGTGTGATGATCGTTCGATGCCGAATCGAACAATCCCGTGCGCGAACTGTCGTCGGCGCGATCTTTGGATGAACCGATGTCGTTGATGCCGGCGTCGCGCGCCAGATCGCCGCCGGATTGATCGCTCCACGGCCTTCGGTCTTCAACTCCGCCGCCAAGGCCCGCGGCATCGCCGAAGCCCTGGTGGCTGCCTCCCATCATCGAGCGGATGCTGCCGAGCAGCAGCGATCCGCCGACCACCCCGGCCGCGGCGGCTGCCGCGGTTCCCAGAAATGAGCCGCCTCCGCCCATGGGGGCCTGGGGCGCACCATAGGGCTGGCCGTAGGGTGGCTGATTGTATGGTCCCGGCCCCTGTGACTGTTGCATGGCTTGGCCGCTGTTCCATACCGGCCGGCTGGAAGCTTCCGGTGGCGGGACGTTCGGCACCGAGCCGCGCGGCTGGCTCTGCCCGAATATCGCATCGCGCATCGAATCGAGGAAGCCACCGGACTGCTGTTGTTCGGCGCCACCCTGCGCCTCCAGTTCCTGGATGCGTGCATTGGCCCGCTTCAGCGCTTCATCCTGAAGCAGCGCGGTCTGCACCAGCGCGTAAACCGCATTCGGCGCTTTGCGCAAGCCTTCATTGATGGCGGCAACGGCGTCCGGGTCACGCGGCGCGCTCTCCAGCTTCGAGAGTCGGTTGAAAAGATCGTCAACCAATTGGCGTTCTTGCGGTGTCATGGATTCTCTCCCTCGCTTTGAAGCGCGACGGGAGATGTAGGCGCGCTTTGCGTCGCAAGTAGTGGCAGGCGGAATTAAATTTATCGATGCGACAAGACGCCCGGCGGGGTCTTTTTGATGGACCTCAACTTAGTGTAACCTTGTTCGCGGCCAGCAGCGCCGGAAAATGCTCACCGGCAAGAAAAGCGTATTCGCGCTCGCGTTGCTCGGTGAGCGGATCGAGGCTGACAAGGGTGTCGTCGACGAACCCGGGATGACACATGATGAGCCCGCCCTCCGGTAGCCCATCGAGAAATTGTCGCATCAGCGTGCCGTAATCGGGCTGTCGAGAGAAATCATAAGCGCCGGCGAATCCGGGATTGAAGGCGATATTGGCGCGCGCGGCGCGCCTCCGAAATTGCGCGCTCAGGATATCGAGAAACAACGCTTTGGGCGTGCCGAGCCGGCGGGACAGGGGCCGCATTCGTCCGCCCTGGCGAACCCAGGCGGTGGGGGCTGCCTCTTTCACCGCCGCCAGAAACGCGCCACGGACTTGCGGAAATAGCTGCGCATGCTGGTGACCGTCGACAAAATCCGGCGCCCGGCCGAACATTTCCCTGAAAGCCGCGAGCTGCACCATCAATTCCGCATGGATGATTTCGGCATCGAGCCGCCGAAACAGGCCGGCGCGCAGCAATTTCGCAAGCGCCGGAAACATGCCCCCGTCGATCGGTCTGAAGTGCATCGTCAATGGGCGAAACGGCGCTGTTAACGTGACGTGCAGGCCGATTGCGCAACGCCGACTTCTCGCTGCGGCCGCTCGAAGCGCCTCGACTTCATCACGACCGATCGAAGGTCCAACCACCATGACCGAAGTGGCATTGAGACGGCCGCGCTCGATCAGGTCGCGAATGGCACGGTTGACACCGGGACTGAGACCATAATCGTCGGCGCACAGCCAGATGCGGCGCGGCGCGGCGTCGTTCATTCGGCGGCGGTCCGTTCGCTGGCGCTACCTTCCGCCGCGGCGCGCTTCTCGCTGTGTTCGGCCACGAAATAGATCGGACGTGCTTTCAACTCCGAGAGAATCTTCCCGATATATTCCCCCACGATGCCGATCATGATGAGCTGTACGCCGCCGATCGTCATCAGGCCGACCACCAGCGAGGGATAGCCCGGAACCGATTTGCCGGTGGTCCAGGTTTCCCACAGGATCGAAAGCCCGAACAGAAAGGCTACGGTGGCGAGCAGCACGCCGAGCAAGCTCGCAAACCGCAACGGCGCCACCGAAAATGACGTAAGGCCTTCGATCGAAAGCCCGACCAGACGCCCGGGGCTGAACGTCGTGGCGCCGTGCGCGCGGGCTGCGGGCTCGTAGTCGACGCGGATCTGGCGGAAACCGATCCAGCTCGCCAGCCCCTTGAAGAACCGATTGCGCTCGGGAAGCTGCCGCAGCGCCGCCGCGGCGCGCGGCGACAGCAGGCGGAAGTCGCCGGCGTCTTCGGGAATTTTCTGCCGCGCCCCCCAATTGATCAGTGCGTAGAAGCCATGCACGGCAAGCCGCCGCAGCAACGACTCGTTGTCGCGATGAGCCTTGGCGGTATAGACCACGTCGTAGCCGCCCTCGATCCAATGTTCGACCAGCTTCTCGACCAGGTCCGGCGGATGCTGACCGTCGCCGTCCATGAACAGCACTGCGCCGCGCCGGGCATGGTCCAATCCAGCCATCAGCGCGGCTTCCTTGCCGAAATTGCGTGACAGCGACACCACCTGGATGTCGAGCGCATCGGCGGCGAGCCCGCGCGCGATGGCGAGCGTCGCATCGGCGCTGCCGTCGTCGACATAGACCACCTCGCAGGCGAGCCGGTAGCGCTGCCCGAGTGTCCTCGCCAGGTCGTCAAGCCGCTCGTGCAGATGCGCCAGCCCAGCCGCCTCGTTGTACAACGGCACGACGATCGACAGCCCCTGCGCCGCAGCCGTCGCCGCAGTGGTTGACAAGGCAGAAACATCCGTACCCAGCATCATCGATCAGGTTCCAAACCGTCCAACAGCATATGCTATCCGTTGCTTGCTGTCGCAACGATGAACGAAAGCACCCCACCTCACCGCCGCAGGAATGCCTCAAGTTTGGCGAACAGCGGGTTGTCGCGGTCGAGCACATAGTCGAGCGATGCCACCGACACCGTGTCGGCGCCGTGCGCGCGCAGAAAACTGCCGGGCGCGTAAAGCTGTGCCGGTGGGCAGTGCAGCGTAACCATTCCCGAGGATGTCGGCCCGCCGAACGGCGAGACCACGCCGAAGCGATTATGGGCCTCAGCCAGCAGCGCGGCGTCGCATCCCGTAAAGCGCGTGCGGACTTCCCGGTATTTGCTGGCGCGGGCGCGGGCGGCGATGTGATCCAGGATGACACGCGCGGTCTCGCGCGCCTCGCTCGACCAGTCGGCATCCTTTGCTGCCACGAGGTTGGCCTGGCTGCGCAGGATCACGCCGTCGTCGAGTACCTT
>VAZH01000106.1 GCA_005884465.1 Alphaproteobacteria bacterium
CGCTCGGCCCATAGGTCAGCGCCTTCAACGTGATCAGCGAACGCATCACCAGATCCCGGTTGTCGCCTTCGTAGGTGCAATGGCTGCACCACTCGGTCCAGAAATTTTCAGTGTCCTGCAAGGCTTGCGCGGGGTTGATCGCCGCGGGAAGCGGCAGATGCGAAGGCCCATAGGTGAGCACGAAAGGGACAGTCTCGCCTTCGCTCACTTCGAAACTGGCGACGGTGGTCAAGTCCTCGCCGCGGGTCTCGACCGGCGTTCGCAGCACCGTCATGTTCGGGCCGGCAATCGCCAGCAGCGCGCCGTCTTCGGTTCGCTTGACCCAGGGGATGTCGATGCCGAACCCGAAGCGGATCACCAGCTGCATCTGCAGCTTCACCTTGCCCGTGACGCCGCGCACCAGCCGGACGATGTCGGAGGCGTTGCCGCGCGGCGGCATGAAATCGATCAGGGCGACGGTCCCATTTGCCGTCTCAAAACGCGTCTCCAGGATCAGGGTATTGTCCCAGTAGCGGCGGGAGAATTTTGTTACTTCCTCCGCAGGCGAGATCAGCCAGCGGCCGTTCCGGTGGTTGCCGAGCAAGGCTGCAAAGCAGGCATCGGAATCGAACGCGGGCCAGCACAGCCAGTCGATCGATCCGTCGCGGCCGACCAATGCCGCGGTCTCGCAATCCCCGATCAGTCCGTAGTCTTCGATCTTTTGGGGCAAATTCTTATCCTCGCTGAAAATGTCTGGAGCTTCAGGTCGCCGCCCGCGTGCGCTCCGCGGTAGCCGTCTTGAGCGCGGGCACGTCGATCGCCGAGGCAATCTCGTCGATCGCAAGCGGCAGCCGCTGCCGCCAGTTCGGGTGCTCGTTCACGGTGCCGGGAATGTTCGGCTGATCGATCACGCCAAGCAAATCTTCCAGTGAGATTGCAAGCAGGCGGGATCTGGTCCGCGCCAGAAAACCCACGACGGCATTAAGGTCATGCCGGTCGATGCCGTGGTGACGCAAGACGTCAGTCAGCAAGGCGAGGGCGTGCCAACGCGCGTCGTCGCTTTCGCCGGGATCGATCCCGAGCGACCGTTTCAGCGCGAGATCGCTGAACGAGCGCCAGCCGGCATAGGTGGAGAGATCGTGGGTGTTGAAGGTAACCAAGGCATTTGGCGCATAATGGTCGATGTCGCGAAACTTGCCCTGATCGTCGCGCTCGAACATCATCACCTGGTATGACCAGATGCCCCAATCGGCGATTTGCTCGCGGAAGCCCTCCGGCACGGTGCCGAGATCCTCGCCGATCACCACGCAACGATGCGCCACGCTTTCCAGCGCGGTCGCCGCCAGCAAGGCCTCGAACGGCATTTGCACATAGACGCCGTTATCGGCGGCAAAGCCGTGCGGCACGAGATAGAGCCGCTTCAGGCCGAGCACATGATCGAGCCGGATCGCGCCCGCGTAACGCATCGAAGCCCGAAGCATGTCCCGATACGGTTCGAAGGACTTGATTTCCAGACCGGCGGCGTTGAACCCGGCGAGGCCCCAGTTTTGGCCTGATGTATTCAGCGAGTCCGGCGGCGCGCCGACGGCGAGATGGCGGGAAATCGCGACCTGCTCGTTCCAGGCATCGAATCCGTCCGCTTGCACGCCGACGGCGACATCGAGGTAAAGCCTGACTTTCATGCCACGCCGGGCCGCGAGATCCCGGCAGGACTGCAACTGGCGGTCGGCGGTCCATTGCACGAATTCCACGAATTCGATCTCGGCTGCATCCGTGCCCGCACGCAGTCTGGCGAATTTGACATCGTCGGGTTTTCGCCATTCCTCCGGCCATTCCCACCACGGCTTGTTGAATTTGTGCCGCAGCACTTCGAAGCAGGCGAACCGGGACAGCAGCGGCGCGCGCTCGGCGCGAAATTTCTCGAAATCCTGCCGGCGCGCATTGTTCGCACCGGCCTTAAAAGCTTCGAACGCCAGGCGCAGCGCGCGCCATTTCAGCTCGGCGACGCCGATATAGTCGACGGTATCGCTCGCTCTCAGCCGGGCGATGTCTTTACTGCTCGTGGCGAAAATGCCGCGCTGAAATTCCGGAAGTTTTTCGACGTCGATATAGAGTGCATTCAGGAACAGCCGGCTGTTCGGTGAATAGGGGCTGCAATCGGCGGGGCGGTCGTCGAACAATGCGTGCAGCGGATTGAGGCCAACACCGTCCGCTCCCAAATGGCCTGCGAGCTCGATCAGGCCTGCGAGGTCGGTGAAGTCCCCGATGCCCCAGTTGCGCGCTGAGCGGACGCCATAGAGCTGGACTGCCAACAGCCAGCAGCGGTCGAAATCGCCGTCGAAAGCGCTTGGCGAAGCCACGATCAACGGCGCTTCTTCAGTGAATGACGAGGCATCGGTCAAATGCAACCGGTACGAACCGACAGGCAAATCCGCGGGCCAGCCGATGACGCGATCATGGGTTTCGCCCACTGCGATAACCTTAAGACCCGCAACGATTTTCCAGCGCAACGGAAACGTGGCAGCGTGGCTCAGTTCGGTCCGCGCGGGTCGGCCGGAGCGGATCACCACCGCCTGCTTGAGAAATCGGTAGGGTTTCCGTACCGGAAGGGCATCGAGAATGATCTTCAGTGCCTCGGCGTCCGTCACATGGCGGTGACCCTGGCCGTCCAGGAATTCGGTTTGGATTCCGAGGTTTTTAGCTGTGGTGTAAAGGTCCATTCGGCACGCTGTTTGCACGCAACGGTTACGGACGTCGCGAAATTCTCTAGGTGAAGTAATAGGATAACCGTGTTTAACTCTCTAGTGGCGCCGGCGTTCCCCGGGAACCAATGCCCGGCCAGCGGCTTTCTATATGTGTTCGCAGCGTCTCCTTTCCCGCAATCGAAACGGGACGTCATATCCATGTCAATGGCATCACCGTGAACAAGACAACTCAAACTGTCGAGAGCGCCGCGACCGGCGGCGCTTTTCATATTGAGGATGTTTATCCGCTCATCGATGGCGGCCGCTTTCCCGTGAAGCGGATCGTCGGCGAGCGCGTCGAAGTCTGGGCGGATGTCTATCGTGACGGGCATGATGTTGTGGCGGCGGCGCTGCTGTGGCGGCGCGAGCGTGACCGGGAATGGCGCCGCGAGCCGATGACCCATCACGGCAACGACCGCTGGGTCGGATCGTTCGTGCCGGACCAGCCCGGACGCCATGTCTATGCGATCGAGGCCTGGACCGACGAATTCGCCACCTGGCGGCACGGCTTCGAACTCAAGCAAAGGGCCGGCGCTGATCTTACCCTCGATGCGATCGAGGGCGCGGGCATGCTCACCAAGGCACAGGCCGGCGGACAGGCCGCGGCCGCCGTGATCCTGAAGCAATGCGAGGACTTTCTTCAGACCGGCGATGCCGCGCCTCTGCTCACCGCCGAATTGAAAGACGCCATGGCGGAGAGCCAGTTGCGGCCCGACCTGACGCGATCGCAATTATTTCCATTGGTGGTGGACCGGCCGCGGGCGCGCTCCGGCGCCTGGTACGAGATGGTGCCGCGCAGCCAGGGAGAGATTCCGGGCCAGCACGGCACATTCAAGGATAGCATCGCGCGATTGCCTGACATCGCGGCGATGGGTTTTGACGTGGTCTATCTCACGCCGATTCACCCGATCGGCCGCACCAACCGCAAGGGCCGCAACAACGCGGTGACTTCAGCGGAAGGCGATCCCGGAAGCCCGTACGCGATCGGCGCCGCCGAGGGCGGCCACGATGCGGTGCATCCCGAATTGGGCACGTTGGAGGATTTCCGTGAGTTCGTTGCGGCGTGCAACCGGCTTGAGATGGAAGTCGCGCTCGACTTCGCGATTCAATGCGCGCCGGATCACCCCTGGCTCAAGCAGCATCCGCAATGGTTCAGGCGTCGGCCGGACGGCTCGATGCGCTATGCGGAAAACCCGCCCAAGAAATATGAGGACATCGTCAATCCCGACTTTTCGTCGGAGGACGCCGGCGCGCTGTGGAACGCGTTGCGCGATGTAGTGCTGTTCTGGATCGAACAGGGCGTCAAGATCTTCCGGGTCGACAACCCGCACACCAAACCCTTCAGATTCTGGGAATGGCTGATCCGGGAAGTTCAGATCCGCCATCCCGATGTCATTTTCCTCGCCGAAGCCTTTACGCGGCCCAAGCTGATGAAGGGCCTCGCCAAGCTTGGCTTCACGCAATCCTATACCTACTTTACCTGGCGGACCCAGAAGTGGGAGCTGGAGCAGTATCTGACCGAGCTCACTGCCTATCCGGAGCGCGATTACTATCGTCCGAATTTCTTCGTCAATACGCCGGATATCCTGCCCTGGCACCTGCAAGGCGGCGAGCCCTGGATGTTCAAATCCCGCGTCGCGCTTGCGGCCACGCTGTCAGGCAGCTACGGCATCTACAACGGATTCGAGCTTTTGGAACACGAGCCGATACCAGGCCGCGAAGAATATCTCGATTCCGAAAAATACGAGATCAAGGTGCGGGACTGGGACAAACCGGGCAATATCAAGCCCTACATCCGCGATCTCAACCGCGCCCGCCGGGCAAACCCGGCGCTGCAGCAGACAAGTCAATTGCGCTTCCTTCCGATCGATGACGGCAACGTCATTGGCTTCGTGAAGGAATCGGTCGACCAAACCAACACCGTCGCCGTCGCAATCGCGCTGTCGCGCGAGGTGCACGAATTCTGGCTTCCGCTTGGCGACGTCCAGCTCGGCTCGGGCAGCGATCGCCGCCACATCGCCGCGGTTGAGAACCTGATCACCGGCGAGCGCTATCCCGTCGAGTGGGGCGGCATTCGACTGCGGATCGATCCGGTGCGCGATCCCGCCTTTCTGTTTCGCTGCCTGGCGTGAGCGGCTCCATGAACCTTTTGTCATCCATAGACGCAACCGAGCAGCCGGTCACGGCGCTCGATGGCGACGACCTTTGGTACAAGGATGCCATCATCTATCAGCTCCACGTCAAGGCTTTTGCCGACAGCAACAATGACGGCATTGGCGATTTCGCGGGGCTGACCGAAAAGCTCGACTATCTGCAGGACCTCGGCGTCACCGCGCTGTGGCTATTGCCGTTCTATCCCTCGCCCGGCCGTGATGACGGCTATGACATCGCCGACTACGGCGCGATCAATCCCGATTTCGGGACCATGAAGGATTTCCGCCGCTTCATCGTCGAAGCCAAGAAGCGGGGCTTGCGGGTCGTCACCGAGCTCGTCATCAACCATACTTCCGACCAGCACCAGTGGTTCAAGCGCGCCCGCCGCAGCGATCCAAAGTCGAGCGCGCGCAACTGGTATGTGTGGAGCGATACCGACCAGAAATATGCGGGCACGCGGATTATCTTCACCGACACCGAGAAGTCGAACTGGACCTGGGACCCGGAAGCCGGACAGTTTTATTGGCACCGCTTCTTTTCGCACCAGCCCGATCTCAACTTCGACAACCCGCGCGTGGTCAGCGCCATCGTGCAAGTCATGAAGCGCTGGCTCGATACCGGCGTCGATGGTTTCCGTCTCGATGCCATCCCCTATCTGTGCGAGCGCGAGGGCACCAGCAACGAGAACCTGCCGGAAACCCACGCCATCATCAAGAAGGTGCGCGCCGAACTCGACGCTTACGCCAAGGGCAAATTGCTGCTGGCGGAGGCCAATCAATGGCCGGAGGATGTCCAGGAATATTTCGGCCAGGGCGATGAATGTCACATGGCCTACCATTTCCCGCTGATGCCGCGGATCTACATGGCGATTGCCCAGGAGGATCGCTTTCCGATTACCGACATTCTGCGCCAGACCCCGGATATCCCGGGCAATTGCCAGTGGGCGCTGTTCCTGCGCAACCATGACGAGCTGACGCTGGAAATGGTCACAGACGTCGAACGCGACTATCTGTGGTCGACCTACGCCAACGATCCACGCGCGCGCATCAATGTCGGCATCCGCCGGCGCCTGGCGCCGCTGATGGACAACGACCGGCGCAAGATCGAGTTGATGAACTCGCTGCTGCTGTCGTTTCCAGGGACGCCGATCATCTATTACGGCGACGAAATAGGCATGGGCGACAATATCTATCTCGGCGACCGCAACGGCGTGCGCACGCCGATGCAATGGACGCCCGACCGCAATGGCGGGTTCTCCCGCGCCGATCCGGCGCGGCTTTACGCGCCGCCGATCATGGATCCGCTCTATGGCTATGAAGCGGTCAACGTCGAGGCGCAGTCGCGCAGCCTGTCTTCGCTGCTCAGCTGGACCAAGCGGCTGATCTCGGTGCGCAAGTCCAATCTGGCGTTCGGCCGCGGCACCATGACGTTCATCCGCCCGGCCAATCGCGCGGTGCTTGCCTATGTCCGGCAGTACGGCGACGAAGCGACCCTCTGCATCGCCAACCTGTCGCGTTCGGCGCAAGCGACCGAACTCGACCTTTCGGCCTGGAAGGACCGCATTCCGCTGGAGATGCTCGGCCGCACCCGTTTTCCCGCGATCGGCGAACTGCCCTACATGATCACGCTGGCGCCCTACGGCTTCTACTGGTTCCAGCTCAAGGAGCGCGACAAATCGGAGCACGTCGCGCCGTCGCTGGTCCCGGAATTCGAAACGCTGGTAGTGCCGCTCAACGCGACATGGGTGTCGCTCGCCCGCACCCGCGGTGTATTCGAGCGCGACGTATTGCCGGGACATCTGGCGCGAACGCGCTGGTACCCGGAGCGTTCGCCAAAGGCTATTCATCCGACGGTGACCGCGGCAATCCCCTTTTGCGACATTGGCGACAACAAACCCTGGCTCGCCTTTTTCGAAGCGACCCAGCGCGGCGAGAAGATGCGCTACGTATTGCCGATGCGGATCGAATGGGTGCGCTTCGATCGCGAGCGTTATAACCCCCACGCCTTTGCGGCGGTGCGTCAGGGGGCGCGGGAAGGAACGTTGCTGGATGTTGCCACCGACCAGATCTTCATCGCGCTTTTGCTGCGCAATCTCCGGCAATCCCTGACCTTGGAAGAAGACGGCTTGCGCCTTGAATTCAGGCCAACCAGCAGGTTTTCGGACAGGCCGATCAAGCAGCCTGAGCACATACGCGCCGTCGAAACCGAACAGTCCAACAGCACGGCGCTGGTAGACCATGACTACGTGGTCAAGATCTATCGAAAGCTTGAATCCGGCATCAATCCCGAGATCGAGATCGGGCGGTTTTTGACCGAAGTCGCAGGCTTCGCCAACACGCCCGCGCTGCTCGGCAGCGTCGAACTGGTCGAAGGCGACAAGAGAAGCGCGATCGGGGTCGTTCACGCCTTTGTCGAAAATCAGGGCGACGCCTGGACCGTGATATCGGCCTATCTCGATCGCTTTGCCGATGAGCAGCGTCTCTTGGCGGGCAGCGAGCATCCCCGTGAAAGGGAGGAGCAGGTCCCCTATTTGCATTATATGGCCCAAATCGGAAGACGTGTCGCCGAAATGCATATCGCGCTCGCCGGGAGCCATCAACTTGCCGATTTTGCACCGGAGCCGACCCGGCCCGGGGACGTGCAACATTGGATCGAAGATGTGGCGGGTCGCGCCGAACGGGTGTTCGACGCATTGAAACAACGCCGCGATACGATCAAGGAAGTCGATCGCCTGCTGGTCGACGAGTTGCTTGCACAACGCGCGAGCCTGAGGGAGCGCTTGGGCGCGCTGCTGCCGCCAAATATCGACGGCCTCAACATCCGCCATCATGGCGACTTCCATCTCGGACAGGTGCTGATCGTCAAGGACGATATCTTCATCATCGATTTCGAGGGCGAGCCCCGCCGGCCGCTGGAGGCGCGGCGGCGGAAGGGACCCGCGGCACGCGACGTTGCAGGCCTGATCCGTTCGATCGACTATTCGGCAACCGCGGCGCTCGAGCGCGCGCTGAAGGTGGCGCCCGACGAACACGGCAAGATTGCCGCCGCGCTGGCGGAATGGCGCGGCCGCTCGACCGCGGCGTTTCTCGCCGCCTATCGCGAGAGCATGGCCGATCAACGTCTGTGGCCGGCCGATCCGCGGGCTGCCGAGCAGTTGCTGGATTTCTTCCTGCTTGAAAAAGCGTTCTACGAGATCGAATACGAGTTGGCCTACAGGCCTGAATGGCTGCGGGTCCCGCTGATGGGGCTGCTTCGAATATTATATTCGCAACCAAACGAGGCCTCATGACCAAATTGCCCGCAGAGGCCTACGCGATTATCGAGGGCCGCCACTCAGATCCATTTCATTATCTCGGCCTCCACAAAGAGGGCGACAAGACGGTAGTACGCGCGTTCCTGCCCGAGGCGTCGAACGTCGAGGCGATCGGCGAACATGGCGAAGCGGCAGCGCTGGCGTGCATTCATGACGCAGGCTTGTTTGCCGGCGCGCTTCCGAACGGCTCCAAGCGCTACCAGTTGCGCGCCCGTTTCGGCGAGACCGTGGTCGAACTCGACGACCCCTACCGCTTTCCGCCGGTTTTGAGCGACTTCGATCTCTATCTTCTGGGCGAAGGCACCCATCAGCGAATCTACGACAAGCTTGGCGCGCATCCGATGACGCTGGATGGCGTTCCCGGGGTGGGCTTCGTCGTGCTCGCGCCCAATGCGCGGCGGGTCAGCGTGGTCGGCGATTTCAATTTCTGGGACGCACGGCGCCATCCAATGCGCGTGCGCGGGGTCGGCTATTGGGAGCTGTTCATTCCGCACGCCCAACCCGGCGATCATTACAAATTTGATGTTATCGGCTCCCACGGCCAGCACTTGCCGCTGAAATCCGATCCACTGGCGTTTGCCACCGAGATGCGTCCGAAGACGGCATCCATCGTTTTCGACGAGGCCAAGCTGCCGCGTCCCCGGCCGGCCCCCGCAAATATCAACGCGCTCAGCGCGCCGATGTCGATTTACGAGGTCCACCTCGGCTCATGGCGGCGCAAGGGCCACAACGAATGGCTGACCTATCGCGACCTGGCGGAGCAGCTTCCGAGCTATGTCCGCGATCTCGGCTTTACTCACATCGAATTTTTGCCCGTCAGCGAACACCCGTTCGACGGCTCGTGGGGCTATCAGCCGACCGGTCTGTACGCGCCGACCAGCCGATTTGGCGGACCGGAGGATTTTGCCGCGCTGGTGGATGCCTGCCATCGCGAAGGTCTCGGCGTAATGCTGGACTGGGTGCCCGGGCATTTTCCCGACGATCCGCATGGGTTGGGCAATTTCGACGGCACCGCGCTTTACGAGCACGCCAACCCGCTGCAGGGCCGCCATCTCGACTGGGGCACGCTGATCTACAATTACGGCCGCACCGAAGTGGTCAATTTCCTGGTATCGAATGCGCTGTTCTGGCTGGAGCGTTATGGCATCGACGGCCTGCGCGTCGATGCGGTCGCCTCGATGCTGTATCTGGACTACAGCCGGCCCGCGGGAGGCTGGATCCCGAACAAATATGGTGGCCGGGAAAATCTCGACGCCATCGATTTCCTGCGCCGTTTCAATACCGAAGTGTTCGCCCATTTTCCGCAGGCCACCACGGCCGCGGAAGAATCAACCGCGTGGCCGCAGGTATCGCGCCCGGTCGAATATGGCGGGCTAGGCTTTGGCTACAAATGGAATATGGGCTGGATGCACGACACGCTGAATTACATCAGCAAGGATCCGATCCACCGCAAGTATCATCACGGCGACATCCTGTTCGGCCTGCACTACGCATTTTCGGAGAATTTCATCCTGCCGCTGTCGCATGATGAAGTCGTCCACGGCAAGCGCTCGATCCTGGGGCGGATGCCCGGCGACGACTGGCAGCGCTTTGCGAACTTGCGCGCCTATTACAGCTTTATGTTCGCACATCCCGGCAAGAAGCTGATGTTCATGGGCTGCGAGTTCGGCCAGGAACGCGAATGGAGCCACGATCGCTCGCTTGACTGGCATCTGCTCGAGCAAAAGAAATATGCCGGCATCCAGTCCCTGATCCGCGATCTCAACAGGCTCTATCGCGCGTTGCCGGCGCTGCATGAGTTGGACTGTGATCAAGCCGGTTTCGAATGGATCGTGACCGACGATACCGGTGGCAACGTGTTCGCCTGGATCCGCAAAGGCAATGATGCTCGCGCCCGCTGCCTTGTAGTCGTGAATTTTTCGCCAAATGTGTATTATAATTACCGTGTCCGGGTGCCGTTTGCCGGCATGTGGCGCGAGGTTCTCAACTCGGACTCCGCGCATTATGGCGGCAGCAATGTCGGGAATGTCGGCGAAGTCCAAACGCTGGACGGCTTGGTGCCCGAGATCAATCTCACCATCCCTCCCTTGGCAGCTATATTTCTCGTACCGGAAAGCTAACGCATGCGACTGTCCGCGGGAACGTCCGCACGCCTCGGTGCAAGCTGGGACGGCCGGGGAACCAATTTTGCATTGTTCTCCGCCAACGCGCAAAGGGTCGAGCTGTGCCTGTTCGATCCGCAGGGCCGCCGCGAACTCGAACGCATCGAATTGCCCGAGCGCACCGAAGACGTCTGGCACGGTTATCTGAACGACGTTTCGCCCGGGCAGCTCTATGGCTATCGCGTTCATGGGCCTTACGAGCCCGAGCACGGTCACCGCTTCAATGCCAACAAGCTGTTGCTCGACCCCTATGCCAAGCGGCTAGCGGGACGGCTGGTATGGAGCGACGCGCATTTTGCCTATCGCACCGGCAGCGCGCGCGAGGACCTCTCGTTCGACCGGCGCGACAACGCCCGCGGCATGCCCAAGGCCGTCGTCGTCGACGAGAGCTTCAATTGGGGCCGCCGCGAAATGCGCCCCAACATACCGTGGGAAGACACCATCATCTATGAAGCGCACGTCAAGGGCCTGACGCAGAAACGCGAAGACGTGCCGCCAAACCTGCGCGGCACGTATGGCGGCCTGTCTTCGCCTGCCATGATCGAGCATCTCAAGCGCCTTGGCGTCACCAGCATCGAGCTGTTGCCGATCCACGGCCTCGTCGACGACAGGATATTGGTCGAAAGGAAGCTGTCGAACTACTGGGGTTACAACACGCTGTCGTATTTCGCGCCGGAACTGCGCTACGCCCAGGATAACCCGCTCGACGCCTTCCGCACCACGGTGGCGCGGCTGCATGACGCCGGCATCGAGGTGATGCTCGACGTCGTCTACAATCACACCGCCGAGGGCAACCATATGGGCCCGACGCTGTCATTCCGCGGCATCGACAACGCCTCCTACTACTGGCTTAAGCCGGACAATCCGCGGTTCTACGACGATTTCACCGGCTGCGGCAGTTCGGTCAACCTTAAGCATCCGCGCGTGTTGCAAATGGTGATGGATTCGCTGCGCTACTGGGTCGAGGTTTGTCACGTCGATGGCTTCCGGTTCGATCTCGCCACCACACTGGCGCGCGGACCGAACGGTTTCGACCGCAACAGCGCCTTCTTCACCGCGATCAGGCAAGATCCCGTGCTGGCCTCGGTGAAGCTGGTCGCCGAGCCGTGGGACCTCGGCCTCGGCGGCTATCAGGTCGGCGCATTTCCCTCGCAATGGTCGGAATGGAACGACCGTTATCGCACCGCGATGCGGCGCTATTGGGCTGGCGAAGGCAGCCTGATCGGCGAAGTGTCCAGCCGCATGACCGGCTCGTCCGACCTGTTCAATCACGACGGCCGCGCGCCGCGCGCCAGCGTCAATCACATCACCGTGCACGACGGCTTCACGCTGCAGGATTTATTCAGCTACAACGAAAAGCACAACGAGGCCAATCTCGAAGACAATCGCGACGGCGCCAACGAAAACCACAGCACCAATTGCGGCCATGAAGGCCCGACCGACGATCCGGCCATAACAGCGCTTCGCCGCCAGCTGCGAAGAAACCAGCTCGCGTGCCTCCTGCTGGCGCAGGGCGTGCCGCTGGTCCTGGCCGGCGACGAAGTCGCCAACTCGCAGTCCGGCAACAACAACGCCTATTGCCAGGATAACGAAACAGGCTGGATCAACTGGGAAGGCCTCAATCGCGAAGGCGACGATCTGATCGATTTCACCGGCCAGATGACCGAAATACGAAAGCGCTTTCCGCAGTTGCGTTCGCGTCGCTGGCTCGATGGACGGCGCGACGATGGATCCTACGGCGTCTTGTGGCTGACGCCGGTGGCCGAAGAGATGAAGGAGCAGGACTGGAATTTTCCGGAGAGCCGGTTTCTCGCTTACGTGCTGGGGCCGATTGAGCCCGGGAAGCCGCCGATTTTCATCGTGCTGAATGCCGCACCCGAAGCGATCGCGTTCAAATTGCCGAAACTGCCCGAATACAAGAGCTGGCAGCAACTATTGAACACCGCGGACGTTAGGGAAACGGTCGCGGAGTTCGCGTCAGGAAATGATGCGAAGGCCCCTCCGCGCTCGGTCCTTGCCTTTGCGGGTTCGGCATGAATGAGCGGCAATTCGGCGCGAGGCTGACAGCGGATGGCGCGTCGTTCCGTCTGTGGGCGCCGGGGGCGAAACGCGTCGATCTGCTGCTGGAAAAACCTCAAGCCATGCGGCGCGGCGAAAACGGCTGGTTTTCTGCCGATGCGCCCGGCGCAAAGGCCGGCGCACGTTACAAATTCCGGATCGACGATGAGATCAATGTACCCGATCCGGCCTCGGCGTTTCAGCCTGATGACGTCTCAGGGCCGAGCGAGGTCATCGATCACTCAAGCTATCCATGGCGCGCTTCGCACTGGCGCGGACGGCCGTGGCAAGAAGCCGTCGTGACGGAAGCCCATGTCGGCAGCTTCACCAGGGAGGGCACCTACCGCGCCATGATCGGCAAGCTCGACCATCTGGCGGCGAGTGGCATAACCGCGCTGGAATTGATGCCGCTGGCGGATTTCGCTGGCTCCCGCAACTGGGGCTATGACGGCGTATTGTGGTACGCGCCCGACAGCGCCTATGGGCGGCCCGACGATCTCAAGGCCCTGATCGATGAAGCACATCTGCGCGGACTGATGGTGTTTCTCGACGTGGTCTATAACCACTTCGGCCCCGAAGGAAATTATCTCGGCCGCTATGCGCCCAGCTTCTTCACCGAGGCGCAGACACCCTGGGGCAGCGCGATCGATTATCGGGTGGCAGAGGTGCGCGCCTTCGCCATCGAGAATACGCTGTATTGGCTGCGCGAATACCGTTTTGACGGGCTGCGGCTCGATGCCGTCAATACCATCGTGGAAACCGGCGAAGTCGCGATCCTGCACGATCTCAGCGTCGCGGCCGGCAAGCTTGCCGCCGAGACTGGCCGCCACATCCATCTCGTGCTCGAAAACAGCGACAACCGCGCAAGCCTGCTGGATGCCGCGCAGGACCCGCTACGCGGCAAATATCGCGGACAATGGAACGATGACTATCACCACGTCTGGCATGTCTTGTTGACCGGCGAAGCGCAAGGCTATTACGGCGACTATCAGCGTTCGCCGAGTCACGATCTCGCCCGGGCGCTTGCGTCGGGATTTGTCTACCAGGGCGAAGTCTCCGCCTTTTGGGGCGGCAAGCGGCGCGGCGAGCCGAGCCGCAAGCTTGCCCCCACCGCCTTCGTCAATTTCCTGCAGAACCACGATCAGATCGGCAACCGCGCGCTTGGCGACCGGCTCGAAAGTATCGCGGACCCGAAGGCCATCGAGGCCGCGCTGGCGATTGGCTTGCTGGCGCCCATGACCCCGATGCTGTTCATGGGTGAAGAGTGGGGCTCGAAGGCGCCGTTCCCGTTCTTTTGCGATTTCAAGGGCGATCTCGCCGACGCCGTGCGCAAAGGCCGGCGCAGCGAATACGCCTGGGCCTACGCGAAATACGGCAATGAAATTCCCGATCCGCTTGCGAAATCGACCTTTCAATCCGCCGTGCTGGATTGGGAATCGCGCAACGAGGCGCCCGGAAAAAAGCGGCTGGCGCTGGTGCAAGGCCTTCTCGCGACGCGCCGGCGAGAGATCGTTCCCAGGCTTGCAGGCGCATCCTTCGGCGATGCGCATGCGGCGGACAATGGTTTGCTGACGGCCCATTGGCGCATGGGCGACGGCGCGACGCTGCAGCTTGCGGCCAACCTTTCGAATAGCGAGATTGCGCACAAAGCAATTGAAGCGAGCGGCACCCCGATCTGGGGCGGCGAATCCGGCGGCTTGATGCCACGCTGGTCGGTGTTCTGGCGTATCGGAGGGCGATGATGGCTCCGGCCATTCCGATCGCGACCTACCGCGTGCAACTGACGCCGAATTTCGATTTCGACGCGGCGGCGGCGATCGTCCCCTATCTGAAAGCGCTCGGCATTACCCATCTCTATGCATCGCCCTTCATGAAGGCCCGCAAAGGGTCGACCCATGGCTATGACATCGTCGATCACACCAGGATCAATCCGGAGCTTGGCGGCGATGCGGGCTTCGAGCGATTAAGCAATACGCTGAAGCAGCACGACCTAGGCCTGATTCTCGATTTCGTTCCCAACCATGTCGGGGTACATTTCGCCGACAATCCATGGTGGCTCGACGTGCTGGAATGGGGTCCGGCCTCGCCGCACGCGGTGTCGTTCGACATCGACTGGGACATACTGCCTTATCGAGCGCGCGGCGGCGTGCTGCTGCCGATCATCGGTTCGTCCTATGGCCAGGCGCTGGAAAAAGGCGATATCGAACTCCGCTACGATGGCGATGAGGGAAGTTTTTCGGCCTGGTATTTCGAACACCGGCTGCCGATCGCGCCTGAGCGTTACAGCGAGATTCTGCGCAGCGTCGTAAGGGAAGCGGGCGCCGAAGATGACGCGGCGGGAAACCGCACCCTCGAGCTCGCGTCGCGCTATCGGGGCTTGCGTCATCCCAACCGCAGTGAAGCGCCGGCGTTCAAGGCGGAATTAAAAAGTATCGCCGGAAGTGCTGACATCATCGCGCGCGGGATCGAGGCCTATCGCGCAGGCCCGGATCGGCCGGCGCAGATGCTTGCGCTGCATCATCTGCTCGAACGTCAGCACTACAAGCTCGGGCACTGGCGCCTTGCCTCCAGCGACATCAACTATCGGCGCTTTTTCGATATCAATACGCTAGCCGGATTGCGGGTCGAGGATTCCGGCACGTTCGACGCCATCCATCGCCTGGTGAAAAAGCTGATCGCGGAAGGCAGGCTGCACGGCCTGCGGCTCGATCACATCGATGGTTTGCGCGATCCTGCGCAATATTTTCAGCGCCTGCGCCGCCTGATCCGGGATGCACAAGGAGAGGATGCCAAACCGTTCTACATGGTGATCGAAAAGATTCTCGGAGAACAGGAAAAGCTGCCTTCCTTCACCGGCGTCCACGGCACCACCGGCTATGAATGGCTCAATGCCATCACCCGGGTACTGGTCGACGGCAAGGGCCTCGAACCGCTCGATGAGGTGTGGCGGCAGATCAGCAATTTGCCGCCCAGGCTCGCCCCCGTCTTGAAGGAGGCCAAGCGCAGGGTTCTCGAGACCTTGCTCACCAGCGAATTCACGGTGCTGACGCGCCTGCTCGCGCGTATCGCCGCGGGCCATTACTCGACGCGCGACTTTTCTGCCGACAGCCTGCGGCAGGCGCTCGAACTCTATGTGCTGCATTTCCCGATCTACCGCACCTATCTGACAGCAGCGGGTCCGACGGCGCACGACCGCGCGCTGATCTCGCAGACCATTGAAAGAGCGCGAGCGGAGTGGTTCGCCGCCGACGAAGGTATCTTCGAATTCTTGCACGATACGCTGACGATGGACCTGATCAAGCCGGACAGGCCTCCGCATAGTGCGCCGCGCGTGCGCCGCTTTGCATTGAAGGTGCAGCAGTTTACCGGTCCTTTGATGGCGAAGGCGCTGGAGGATACCGCCTTCTATCGCTACCACCGCCTGCTGGCGCTCAACGAGGTCGGCGGCGATCCGTCAGCCAAAGCGCTTTCCATCGATGCCTTTCACGAGGCGATGAAAATTCGCGCCAAGCAATGGCCGCACGGCATGACGGCGACCGCGACGCACGACACCAAGCGCGGCGAGGACGCGCGGGCGCGGCTGATGGCACTGGCCGAGCTTCCCGGTGAATGGGCCAGCGCCGTGGCGCGATGGAAAATACTCAACGCGGCGCATCTGGTCATCGAAGGCGAAATGCGCGCGCCGTCCGCAACCTTCGAATACATGCTGTATCAGGCGCTGCTCGGGGCGTGGCCGTCGGGTGAACGCGACGAATCGTTTTGCGAGCGGATGCGGGCCTATGCGCTGAAAGCGGCGCGCGAGGGCAAGCAGGAGACCAGTTGGCTCAATCCCCACGCAGCCTACGAGGCGGGATTACGGACATTCATCGAGCGGATTCTGGATCGCTCGACCTCGGCGGAATTTCTCAGTTCGCTTGAAACCCTGGCGCGGCGCGTCTCGCTGCTGGGTGCGCTGAATTCGCTCAGTCAGATCACGTTGAAGGCAACGATCCCCGGCGTGCCCGATTTCTACCAGGGCACCGAGTTCTGGGATTTGTCGCTGGTCGATCCCGATAACCGGCGGCCGGTGGATTTTAAGCAGCGCGCTTCCGTGCTGGCGTCGATGGATTCCCCCGATTGGGAAGACCTCGTGCAAAACTGGTCCAACGGTCATCTGAAGCTCGCCTGGACCCGGCGTCTCCTCAAACTGCGAACCAAATTTGCCGACGTGTTCGCGGATGGTGACTACGAGCCGCTGCGGGTGAGCGGGCCGCATCGCGACCACGTCATTGCGTTTGCGCGGCGGCGTGGCCGCGATGCCGTGATAACAGCCGTTGCGAAATCATTCGCGCCGTTTTCCCAGGGCGGCCGGGTCTGGCCTCGCGCGGAAGCCTTTGAAGCAGCACTTGATGTGAGCGGCTATTCCGTTGAAGGCTTCGCCGAGGCCGACGCGACGGAGCTGCGGCTCTCCGAGCTCTTCCGGCATTTCCCGGCGGCCGTGTTGAAAGCCAGATTCGTGGGCGCCGTGAAGCCGGCGCGAAAGCGTGTTCGAGCCTGAAAAGCGCAAGGCCGCCCGGGATCGAGTAAAGGCCGGGCGGCCTGGCGGATGTCGTGCCGACAACTAGAGGTCGGTTCCCTCCCTCGCGCACGATCAGAATTCCAGAGAAAAGGTTACCAGCACGTTTAGGGGATGAACGGCGACTTCGTTTTTCGTTGCTGCACAGCAATATGGATCGCGGTTCGTTAGCTGCGTTTGGTCAGCAGCAGGTTGCCCCGATTCTTGATCGCGGCCTGGGCGGCTTGCGCAAATCGTTGCAACAGCCAGGGCAGCATCACTTCCACCCGGACATGGTCATCCGCCACGTCGACATGCCCAGACACCGCCTGCCCCAGCGCGCGGACGCGAAAGATCATGCGATCTTCCTCCCATCTCTCCTCATCCACTTTCAACACCGGGACGCTGGAGGCGGCACGGGTCAATCCCTCCTTGAGGCGGCGGATTGCCTCTTCGCGGCCAAGGCGATGCGGAAGCGAAACCACTAAAGGTGCGGACATGACTGGATCCTCTTCTAACCTAACTGCTAGTAATTCCACATTTTCCTGAGAAAAGGCCGCAACCATAAGCGCGGAGGGAACCCGCGGGAACTTTTCGGATTCCCGTTTGTTTTTCCAGTCGATGGCAGCGCAACAGTGGCAGCTGCCGGGCTGGGAGGAGATGCCAAATGTCAATCGGACTGATTATCCTGATCATTCTCATTATCGCTTTGCTCGGCGGCTTCAGTGGCATCGGGGGCGGACCGTTCTATGGCACCGGATATTATGGCGGCGGCGGCCTCGGGCTCATCATCGTCATCCTGCTGATCCTGCTCCTGCTCGGACGGATTTAGCATGCGCATTGTTTGCCAATCCTCCGTCATTCGGGTCAGCGCCTGCGGCGCACTCCGGAATGACAGTGGTTAGGTTTTCCCAGCCAGCGTCTTGATCGCGGCCTTTATCGATGCTGCGGCACCATCGTAGCCTTGCCACGCCTTGGTTTTGGCGAGCAGCGCCGGCACGGCCCGCACCGTATAGCGTTTCGGGTCGAGATCGCCGCGCACCTGCGCCCATGTCAGCGGCATCGAAACGGTGGCGCCTTCGCGCGCCCGCGGCGAGAGCACCGCGACGGCGGTAGCCATGCGGTCGTTGCGAAGATAATCGAGGAAGATCTTTCCCTTGCGCAGCTTCTTCGACATGTTGAGCAGGTAGCGCTCGGGATTTTCATTGGCCATCCACTGGCAAACACCTTGCGCGAAGGCCTTGGCCTCTTTCCATGTCACCTTGTCCTTTGCGCCATGCAGCAACGGCGTCACCACGTGAAGCCCCTTGCCGCCGGTGGTCTTGCAGAAACTCTCCAGACCGACGTCGGCCAGATGCTGCCGCATGTCCTTGGCGGCTTCGATGACATCGGCAAATTCGACCTCAGGCGCGGGATCGAGATCGAACACCAGCCGCCCCGGCACGTCAGGCGCAAACGGCGCGCAATTCCACGGATGCAGCTCGAGCGCACCGATCTGTGCGACCGCCGCAAACCCTTCGACGCGATCGATCTGCAGATAGGGTTTGTGGTCGCCGAAAACCTTCACCAGCTCCAGCAGACTGGATGTCCCGCGCATCGCGTGACGCTGGAAGAAGCGCTCGCCGTTGATGCCGTCAGGCGCGCGGACCAGCGAGCATGGCCGGCCCTTGATATGACCGATCATCCATTCGCCGACCGCCTCGAAATAGCGGGCGAGATCGAGTTTTGTCACGGATTTGCCGTCACCCGCGTCCGGCCACATCACCTTGTCGGGATGGGAGATGATCACGCCCATCACCTCGGCGGATTTGCTCTCTCCTGGCGTCGGCCGCGCCTTAACCGGCTTGCCGGATTTGGCCGCCGTCTTTGCGATAGGTTTGGCGAGTTTGGTCATGGCCGGCTTTTCCGCCTCCACCTCCCCGGCGGGCTTGTCCTGGCGTAGCCCCTTGAACGCAGCCTGCCGGATGTTTCCGGCATCGGTAAAGCCTGCAAATTCGATTTCAGCGACAAGCCGGGGCTCCAGCCAATGCACGTCCCTGGTCTTGCGCGGCGCATTCTTGCCGCCGAACGGGCTCTTGTCGGAGGCCGCGGCCTTTAGCGCCGGCATGATGCGCTTGACCTTGTCCTGTCCGAAGCCAGTGCCGACCATCCCGACAAAGGCCAGGTGATCGCCGCGATTGACGCCCGCCATCAGCGAGCGGAATTTGCCGTTGGTGGTTTTCCACCCGCCCAGCACGACCTCGTGTCCGGCGCGGCACTTGGCCTTGGTCCAGTCCTCGGACCGGCCCGAGCGATAGGGCGCGCTGAGCTTCTTCGAGACGATGCCTTCCAGCGACAGCTTGCAGGCCGACTGCAGAACCGCGTCGCCGCCGGTTTCGAAATGCTCGACATAGCGGATCAGGCTGGCTTTGCTCTTGGGCCGCGCTTCCAGCAATTTTTTCAGTTGCGCCTTTCGCTCGGCGAGCGGCAGGCCGCGTATATCCATTCCATCGGCGAACAACAGATCGAACGCGAAGAAAATGAGATCGTCGGTCTTGCCGTCGGAAAGTGCGGCCTGCAGCGTGGAAAAATCCGGCGCGCCGTTATGGTCGAGCGCGACGATCTCGCTGTCAACAAGCACATCGGGAAGCGCGCTTCCCTCGTTCGCAATCGCTTGAAACTTTTCGGTCCAGTCCAGGCCTTTTCGGGTCTTCAGCGCGGCCTCGCCGTCCTCGACCCGCAATTGCACCCGGTAGCCGTCGAATTTGATCTCGTGGCACCATCCCTCCCCGTTAGGGGGACGATCGACCGGCGTGCAGAGTTGCGGCGCTACGAAATCCGGGACCGCCGCGACTTTCTTGCCTTTTGCCGCTGGGGCTGACGCTTCGGTTTTTTCAGTTTTTTTTTCTGCGCGCGCCTCCGCGGCATCGCCCCGGTTCGAATGCCAGACCGCGTCAGCCTCGCCGCGGCCGGACTTCGCCGTCATGAAAGGTTTTGGTGCCCTGCCTTTGCCTTCGGCGATCTGCTCCATCGTCCGGCCCGACGCCACGGATCGGTCGGCGTCCAGGATATTGTTGGCGTTGCCTTCCTTGGCGAACTCGTCGCGATGCTTGATCAGGAGCCAGTTGGTCCTTTTTCCCCCGGTGCGGTCGTTGCGCATACGGACCAGCACCCAACTGCCGTGCAGCTTGTTGCCGTGCAGCGTGAATTTCAGATCGCCTTTCTTGTATCCCCGCTCCGGATCGTCGGATTCCCAATAGCCGCGGTCCCAGAGCTGCACGGTACCGCCGCCATATTGCCCCTTCGGAATGGTGCCTTCGAAATCGCCGTAATCGAGCGGATGATCCTCCACTTCGACCGCGAGCCGCTTGTCATGCGGATCGAGCGAGGGGCCCTTCGTCACTGCCCAGGATTTGAAGACGCCGTCTGATTCCAGCCGCAAATCGTAGTGCAGCCGGCTCGCATCGTGCTTCTGGATCACGAACCGCCGACGCTTCGACGGCGCAACCGGCGTTTCACCGCTGGGTTCGGCGGTCTTTTCGAAATCCCGCTTCTTTCGATAGGTGGACAGGTTTCTCAGAGACACGATTCAATTCCTGCAACAACTCGAACGGCATCGCCTGTCGCGCGCCGACAAGCGCCCGGAACCAAAACCCCCAGCGGCAGTTGAAGTTCCCGAATCCGCCTGAACCCATCAAGCCGGAGATTGTAATGGCCCCGCGCGCTTATTGGAAAGGGTCGCTGAAGCTTTCCCTGGTCTCTTGCCCGGTGGCGCTTTATCCGGCCACGACATCGGTCGAAAAGACCCACTTCCACATGATCAACAAGGAGACCGGCAACCGCTTGAAGCAGCAGATGGTCGACGCCGAGACCGGCGACGTGGTCGAGGGCGATCAGAAGGCGCGCGGTTATGAGTTGAAAAAGGGTGAATACGTCGAGGTCGACAAGGAAGAGCTGGAAGCCGTTCAGATCGAAAGTACCCATACCATCGACATCGACAGCTTTGTACCGGTGGAGGAGATCGACAAGCGCTACATCGATCGCCCCTATTACATCGCGCCCGACGGCAAGGCCGGCGTCGACGCGTTCGCGGTGATTCGCGACGCCATGAAGAACAAGGGGCGGGTCGCGCTGGCACGCATCGTCCTGACCAACCGCGAGCACATCATTGCGGTCGAGCCGCTCGGCAAGGGCTTGATCGGCATCACGCTGCGATATCCCTACGAGGTGCGTGACGAGGATGAATATTTCGACGACGTCAGGAATCCGAAGATATCGAAGGACATGATCGAACTCGCCAGCCATATCCTCGACTCCAAGGCCGGGCATTTCGACCTGTCGAAATACAAGGACGAGTAC
>VAZH01000502.1 GCA_005884465.1 Alphaproteobacteria bacterium
GCTGCTTGATGTTGGTGGTGCCTGAGGTCGAGACCACCGGCTTGCCCTTGAGATCATCGATCGAGTTGATCTTGCTGGATTTCTTCGAAACGAAGCGGCTGGCGGTCAAAAAATGGGTATTGGTGAAGGAAATCTGCTTCTGGCGCTCGGCGTTATTGGTGGTCGAACCGCATTCGAGGTCGATGGTGCCGTTGGCCAGCAATGGAATGCGGGTCGATGACGTCACCGGATTGAGCTTGACCTCGAGCTTGTCGAGCTTGAGCTCCTTTTTCACGGCGTCGACGATCTTGTAACAGATGTCCATGGCGAAGCCGATCGGCTTCTGGTTGTCGTCGAGATATGAGAATGGAATCGACGAGTCGCGATGGCCGAGCGTGATCGCGCCGGTCTCCTTGATGTTCTTCAATGTCCCAGTGAGCTCCTGGGCGCTCGCCTGCCCCGCGCAGAACGCGGCGACGAGCGCAAGGCCCATCATACGAAAATATTTCATTGTTCTTCTCCCCCTGTTGGATGGCTGCAGCAATGCTGGCATAAAATCGGCCGGAATAGAATGTAACTTTCGGCCGCCCTACGACCCCGCACGGCGGGAATGGCCCCTGCCTCAAGGCCGCGGCCGGTGCATCTCGCCCAAATCCCAGAACAAGCCCGCCATGATGCCAAGCGCCTCTTCGGTGACCGGCAAGAGAATGTGCTCATCGGGGGCGTGTTGGGAGCAGCCCGGATAGGAATGTGGCACCCAGATCGTGGGCAGGCCAAGGCAATCGGAAAACACGTCGTTGGGCAGCGAGCCGCCGAAATTCGGCAGAACCGCCGGCGCTTTTCCCGTGGTTTGCCGGATCGACTCCGCCGTCCAGTTGATCCAGGGGCTGTCGAAATCGGTTCGGGACGCGGCAAAGCTTTGCGCGGCGCGCACCTCGACCATCGCAAAGCCGTTCCGTTGCAGATGCGCCCGGACCGCATCGACGACCTTGTCGGCCCTGGTGCCGACAACAAAGCGCAACTGCAGAACCGCTTGCGCCCGCCCCGGAATCGCGTTGGCGGGCTTTTCGATATTGCCTGATGACATCGCCAGCACTTCGAGCGTGTTCCAGGCATAAAGCCGCTCGGCCGCCGACAAGCCTTCCTCGCCCCAATTCTCCGACAGCGCCGGCTCTCCGACGGTCGGCTCTATCTTCACGTCGGCCAGCGTGGCGCGGATCTGGTTCGAGATACGCGGCGGCTTTAGTTGATCCAGCAACAGACGTCCCTTGCCATCGACTAGCGTGGCGATGGCGCTGGCCAGGATCGTTGCGGGATTGGCAAGCACGCCGCCCCAGTTGCCGGAATGATGCGAGCCGTCGCGCAAGTTCACGTCGAGATGAATCCTCACTCCCCCGCGGCAGCCGAGGAATATCGTGGGACGATCGGCCGCAAGCCGCGGTCCGTCGGATGCAAGAAACAGATCGGCGGCCAGCTCATCGCGCAGGGATTCACAGACCTGGCGCAAGTCCGGCGACCCGATCTCCTCGCCCGTCTCCATGATGAATTTGGCATTGAAGCCGAGCCGGCCGCCGCGTGCCTCGCGCACGGCCCGAAGCGCCGACAGATTGATGCTGTGCTGCCCTTTATTGTCGGCGGTACCACGGCCGTAGACGCGATTGCCTGATATTGTCGTGCGCCACGGGTCCAGATTATCGCGCCATTCTCCCGCCATGCCCTCGACGACGTCGCCGTGCCCGTACATGAGAACGGTGGGCGCCGACGAACTCTCGCGATATTCCGCGAGCAGGTAGGGATGCTTGCCGCTCGGAGATTCGATCAATCTTGTCGAGAAATCGAGTTGCGCGAATGCGGGTGCGAGTTCGTCTACGAGATAGGCGCGTAAGCAATCGCGCCGCTCAGAGTTCTGACTTTCGGTCTGATAGGCGATCCTGCGGTCGAGTTCGGCGAGAAACTCACCGGAATGAAGTTGCTGCCGAGCCCGGGCGATGGCGTCCGTTCTGGTCATGTCTTCCTTTCCCAAAGCTAAGTCTAGGCAACCTATCGGGATGCGGCGCCCGCCGGAAGTGGGCTTGCACCTTTCGAATTTCGGCTTGCTAAAACCTGCCGGAATGCAACAATTTCCACCATCATGAAAAAAGAAATCCGGCTTAACGCCTTCGCCATGAACTGCGTCGCGCATCAATCGCCCGGGCTATGGACCCATCCGCGCGACCGCACGAGCGAGTATAACCGGCTGCCGTACTGGATCGATCTGGCACGAACGCTGGAGCGCGGGCGGTTCGACGGCCTCTTCCTGGCGGACGTTTTGGGCGTCTACGACGTGTTCGGCGGCAGTCCGGATGCGGCGTTGCGAAACGCCGCGCAAACGCCTGCCAACGATCCGCTGCTGCTGATCCCGGCGATGGCCACCGTGACGAAAAATCTCGGTTTTGGCGTGACATCGAACCTGTCCT
>VAZH01000510.1 GCA_005884465.1 Alphaproteobacteria bacterium
GACTTCGACGGTGCCACGCTCGCCATCGATCTGAACGAACTCCATACCCAGCGTCTTCGCGCAAGGAGGCGGCGGCAGCCGACCATCGACGAATTTCCAGAAAAATGAATTCTTGTCCACGATGCTGCTCTCGCTTTGCCTTGAATGATCCATCCGCTATCGGGCTACGTTCAATCCCGCCAGCATCTCCTTTACCGCGGTCATCGCGGCATTGAGCTTGTCGGGATCGCGCGAGCGAACGACCAGATTGGTGTTCGGCCTCTTGTCTTCATCGAGGAACGGATAACTGCCAATGATGGTGTCGGGATGGGAGTTGGCGATCTCGCGCAAGGGACCGCCGATGTCGCCTTCCCTTGCATTGGCGCGAACCGAGTCCGACAGCATCCGCACCCCTGATTTCAGCTTCGGCGCGACAATGTCCATCATCGCCTGCATGATCGACGGCACACCCGCCATGACGATGACATTGCCGATCTTGAAGCCGGGCGCCAGGATCGTCGCGCTCTGGATCAGTTCGGCGCCGTCGGGAATCCGCGCCATGCGCAGCCGCGCCTCATTCAATTCGCCCGGGCCCTGGAAGCGCTCGCGAAACCGCGCCACCACCTCGGGATGATGGTCGATGCCGACGCCGAACGCCTTGGCGACGGCATCGCCGGTGATGTCATCATGGGTCGGTCCGATGCCGCCGGTGGTGAAGACGTAGGTGTAGCGATGGCGCAGCGCATTCAGCGCCGCGATGATGTCGGCCTCGTCGTCGGCGACGACGCGGACCTCCTTGAGGTCGATCCCGATATTAGTCAGGTATTCCGCGATAAAGCCGATGTTCTTGTCCTTGGTCCGCCCGGACAGGATCTCGTCGCCGATCACCAGAATTCCGGAGGTGACGATCTCATTCATGACTTTCCTCGCCCTGCATTATCGTGACCTTGCCTAGTCAACACCTTGAAGTCACGGGGTTTTGCTGCCGAAATAAGCACTGAGCAGCCATTTTTTCAGGCAGCACAACGACCGTCCAGACCAAATGCTCTCCGACAATGCATATCGCGCTGGCCCGAGCCTTGCTACCATCCCTTTGAGTCATGCACTGTCCCGCATGGCCTTTAAAAAAAGCGTCGGGATATATGGCAGTTGCGTTCGATGAAATGAACGGCCCTGACGGCGACCTCCGTCCGGCCTATCAGGAACTCTCCCGCTGGCTGAAGGAGACGCCGCGGGACGCCCTGGAATATCGTCGTCAGGAAGCGGAGCTGTTGTTTCGGCGGATCGGCATCACCTTTGCCGTCTATGGCGACGCCGAAGCCCAGGAACGGCTGATTCCCTTCGACGTGATCCCACGGATCATGTCGGCGAAAGAGTGGGCGATCCTCGAAAAAGGCCTGAAGCAGCGGGTGCGCGCGCTCAACATGTTCCTGCGCGACATCTATCACGGCCGCGAAGTGCTGCGCGCCAATGTCATTCCCGAGGACCTGATCTTCCACAACCCGGTATTCCGCCCCGAGATGAACGGGCAGAATGTGCCGCACGATGTCTACGTCCACATCGCCGGCATCGACATCGTCCGCGTCAACCCGGAAAACTTCTTCGTGCTGGAGGACAATGCGCGCACGCCCTCCGGCGTCTCCTACATGCTGGAAAACCGCGAAATCATGATGCGGCTGTTTCCGGACCTGTTTGCCCGCCACCGCGTCGCGCCGGTGGAAAGATATCCGGACGAGCTGTTGTCGGCATTGCGATCGGTGGCGCCGCTCGGCGCCGCGGCCGAGCCGACGGTGGCGCTGATGACGCCCGGCGTCTACAACTCCGCCTATTACGAGCATTCTTTTCTGGCCGACAAGCTCGGCATCGAGCTGGTCGAGGGCCGCGACCTCATCGTCAAGAACGATGAGGTGTTCATGCGCACCACCGAAGGCCTGAAGCGCGTCGATGTCATCTACCGCCGCGTCGATGACGACTTCCTCGACCCCTTGACCTTCCGCCCGGATTCGGCGCTCGGCGTACCCGGGCTGATGTCGGCCTATGCCGCCGGCAACATCACCCTCGCCAACGCGGTCGGGACCGGCATTGCCGACGACAAGGCGGTCTACTCCTACATGCCCGAGATCGTGAAATTCTATCTCGGCCAAGAACCTGTCCTGAAGAACGTGCCGACCTGGCGCTGCCGCGAACCAAAGGATCTGGCTTACGTTCTCGATAATCTCGCTGAATTGGTCGTGAAGGAAGTGCACGGCTCCGGTGGCTACGGCATGCTGATTGGACCTGCCGCAACCAAGGCCACGATCGAAGCGTTCCGCGACAAGCTCAAGCGCGAGCCCGAGGGTTTTATTGCGCAACCGACGCTGGCGCTGTCGACCTGCCCGACCTGCACCGAATCCGGTCTGGCCCCGCGCCACGTCGACCTGCGCCCCTTCGTCCTCACCGGAAGCCGTCACGTCACCATCGTGCCGGGCGGGCTGACGCGGGTGGCGCTGAAGGAAGGCTCGCTGGTGGTGAATTCAAGCCAGGGCGGCGGCACCAAGGACACCTGGATATTGGATGAATAGATGCTGGAATTGAGCAAGCTCGCGCCCTTCCTTGACCCTTCCACGCAGCGGAAGATGGAAAAAAACTGACGTCACGCATGCTGTCGCGCACCGCCGAAAACCTGTACTGGCTTGCCCGCTACGTCGAGCGCGCGGAGTATCTCGCGCGCACCATCGATGCGACGCTGCGCGTTACCGCGCTTCCCGCCACCTATATCGGCAAGACCAACGAGTGGGATTCGGCGCTATTGACCGCGGGCGTCAGCGCGGGCTTTTACGAGGTCTATGAGGAAGCCGACGAACACAATGTCGTGGACTACCTGTCGTTCTCGCCCAGCAATCCCTCCTCGATCCGCAATTGCATCGAGAATGCGCGGCTCAATTCGCGATCGGTGCGCACCGCGCTGACCAGCGAGATGTGGGACACCATCAACTCGGCCTGGATCGAACTTCAGGAAGTCTGGTGCAAGGGCACCAAAACCCGCGAGGAACTGGCGAGGTTCTTGCGTTTCGTGCAGGAAACCTCGCTGCGGTTCGACGGTTCGGCCTATCGCACCATGCTGCGCAACGACGCTTACTGGTTTTCGCGGCTCGGACTGCATCTCGAGCGCGCCGATAACACCGCCCGCATCCTCGACGTGAAATATCACGTGCTGTTGCCCGAGGAGGAGCATGTCGGTGGACCGCTCGATTATTATCAATGGACCTCGATCCTGCGGTCGGTCTCGGCGCTGACCGCCTATCACTGGGTCTATCGGGAGACGCTAAAACCATGGCTGATCGCCGATCTGCTGATTCTCAACGATTCGCTGCCGCGGTCGCTGGCCAGTTGCTACGGCAATCTGGTGCGCAACCTCGACCAGATCGGCGTCGCCTACGGCCGTCAGGGCGCCGCGCAGCGCCATGCCCGCGGCGTGCGCAATCGCCTGGAGCACAGCCACATGGACGATATCTTCCAGCACGGCGTGCACGAGTTCATCCAGGAATTCATTGCGGACAATTCAAGGCTCGGCGAAATCATCACCAAACAATATTTGGTTTAGGGGCTTGAGCATGAGCACAATCAAACACCGTCATGGCCGGGCTTGTCCCGGCCATCCACGTCTTGCTTTTGGGCAGCGGTCAACAAAGGAAGACGTGGATGCCCGGGTCAAGCCCGGGCATGACGATCTTTGTGTATCGCCTACGTTGTCCAAAGTTTAGCTCCCGCCCTGGTACGTCATGCGCCTGCGAATTGCCCATTCCACCAGCTACCGTTACGAACCGCCGGCCACCGGCGTCATTCAAATCCTGCGAATGACACCCGGCAGCCATGACGGACAATACGTCGCGGAATGGCAGATCGACGTCTCCACCGATTCGCGGCTCGATGTGCATCAGGATGCATTCGGCAATGTCACGCATGTCCTGACCGAGGGGCCGATCGCGGACCTCACCATCACGGTCGAGGGCCTGATCGAGACCCACGACACCGGCGGCGTGCTCAGGGGCACCGATGAGCGCTTTCCGCCGAGCCTGTTCCTGCGCTCGACATCGCTGACCGAAGTCAATCCGGCGATGGCGACATTTTCGCGCGAATTGCGTTCGGAATCGGAAGATGACGTGCTCGGGTTTCTGCATGCGCTGATGATGCAGATCAACGAGCACATGACGTTTGACGAAGATCCCACCAACAGTGGCACCTCGGCGGTCGAAGCCTTCGGCCTGAAGCGCGGGGTATGCCAGGACTACGCGCATATCTTCATCGCCTGCGCGCGCTCCGGCGGCGTGCCGGCGCGCTTCGTTGCCGGACATTTCCTCCGCTCCGACGGCATGGTCAATCAGCAGGCCGGCCACGCCTGGGCCGAGGCGTTCGTGCCGGACCTCGGCTGGGTCGGCTTCGATCCGGCAAATGGCATCTGCACCACCGACGCGCATGCCCGCGTCGCCATCGGACTGGATTATCTCGGCGCCGCCCCGGTGCGCGGCACCCGCTATGGCGGCGGCACCGAAACCCTGTCGGTGACGGTCAAGGTCGATCAGGTCGGACGGCAGAGCCAATGGCAGTCGCAGTCGTAACCCCGTCATTGCGAGGAGCGTTAGCGACGAAGCAATCCAGCTTTTCGCTTCGCGGACGCACTCGCTTTCCGTCATGGCCGGGCTTCGTCCCGGCCATCCACGTCTTTTTTCGGCGTGGCCAAGGCGTGGATGCCCGGGACAAGCCCGGGCATGACGAGTGGAACGTTGGGGAGTGGTCTACTTGTCCAGCCAGACTTCCTCGAACCGCAGGTTATTGTATTGGCTGTTTTCGTGCGGCGTGAAATTTTTCACGTAGGGCTGCCAGCAGTTGCCGGCCACGCCGGAGAGAATGATCGGACGGGCCGCGTCGTCCACAAGAAGACGCTCGATAGCCCAGACGATTTTCTTGCGTTTCTCCTTGTCCTTTTCGCTCGATTGCGCAGCCAGCAGCCTGTCCACCTCAGCATTGCAGTACTGCGTATAGTTGCGCTCCGATCTGCACGAATAGTTCTCGACGATATTGCCGTCGGGGTCGTCGACGCTGACGCCGGTGACGTTTAGTCCGATCGT
>VAZH01000511.1 GCA_005884465.1 Alphaproteobacteria bacterium
ACATAGTCATCGCCCTCACGCACGGCGCGGGTGCGAATGCCCTGCAGATCGCTTCCGGTCCCCGGTTCGGTCATCGCAATGGCGCACACGGTCTCGCCCGACACCATTCGCGGCAACCATTTTTTCTTTTGTTCGGGGCTTCCGTAGCTGAGGAGGTAGCCGCAGCACACGTCGTTATGCACGGAGAAGTCGGTGGCGGGACCTGCGAAGCCGGAGTAACTAAGTTCCTCGATAACAATCGCGTTGTGCCGAAAGTCTCCGCCAGCACCGCCAAATTCTTCGGGAACCTGCGGGCAAAGCAGGCCGGCCTCGCCGCCGGCACTCCAAAGGGACCGCTCGATGATGCCCGCATCCTCCCATCGCTGGAAATCGGGTGCGATCTTCGATGCAGCAAAGCGCCGCACAGTCTCCCTGAACTGGTTGTGCTCTTCGTCATAAACCGCGCGATGTGGAAGCATCATGGAACTCCCGTCTGTATCGATGACCTGGCTACGGCGGCGTCGATGCTCGATCGTTGCTGGAATCAGAATGCGACCTTGTCGCCACCCTTGAGTTCCAGAATCTCGCGCGCCTCGTCGGCCGTCGCGATGTCCAATCCAAGTCCTTCGATGATCTTTCGAACCTGCCTTACCTGATCGGCATTGGATGGCGCGAGCTTGCCGGCGCCGATCCAGAGGCTGTCTTCCAGACCCACGCGCACGTTCCCGCCCATTGAGGCCCCCATCGCGGCGATCGGCATCTGCGCGCGTCCAGCTCCCAGCACCGACCAGCGATAGTTGTCGCCGAAGAGACGATCGGCTGTGCGCTTCATATGCATGACATCTTCAGGGTGCGGGCCAATCCCGCCCAGCAAGCCAAAAACTGTTTGAATGAACAACGGAGCCTTCACCAATCCTTCGGTCCAGAAGTAATGCAGATTGTAGAGGTGACTGGTGTCATAGCACTCGAATTCATAGCGTGCGCCTGTACTGTTGAGCGTTTCCAGGGCGTAACGGATGTCCTTGAAGGAGTTGCGGAACACAAGATCATGGGAGCTCTCCAGCATGGCCGGCTCCCAGTCGTGCTTGAATTTCTTGAATCGCTTGAGCATCGGGAACAGGCCGAAGTTCATCGATCCCATATTGAGACTGGCAACCTCCGGCTTCCAAACCGCCGCCGGTTTTATCCGCTCTTCGACGGTCATATACGGAGAACCGCCGGTCGTGAGATTAACGACCGCATTGGATTGCTGCTTAATGGCGCGGAGAAACGGCTCGAATGCTTCCGGCGACTGGTCGGGCCGGCCGTCCTGCGGATTGCGGGCGTGAAGATGGACGATTGCGGCGCCGGCCTCGGCGGCGCCCAATGCGGATTCCGCGATCTCCGCTGCCGTCACCGGGAGATGGGCGGACATCGAAGGCGTGTGAATTGACCCTGTGATCGCGCAGGAAATGATAATCTTACGTGCCGACACAGTGTTTTCCTTTTGCAAAGCGCGTTCAGGCAATGTCCGGCGAGGGCATAGGTGACAGAGCGAGCAGTCGACGCCGCAAGGTCATTGCCGAAGAGTGAAGTCAGGATGTGAACTTATGAAAGTCCGGCGTGCGTTTTTCGTTGAAGGCTGCGACGCCTTCCTTCGATTCCGCCGTATCGTAGAACATCTTCACGGCATGAAGGGCCAGGTTGCTGATACCGCGAATGTTATCGGAGTCGGCATTGAATGACCGCTTCGCCAAAGCAATCGCCGTCGGCGATCTTTGCGCAAGCTTGTCAGTCCAATCCTTGACAGCGGCATCCAGCTCCGCGGCGGGCACGACTTTGTTCACAAGGCCCATCTCACGGGCTTGTTCGGCGGTGTAGCGATCGTTGATGAACCAGATCTCGCGCGCCTTCTTGTCGCCGACGTGGCGCGCCAGGAAGGCAGTGCCCCAGCCAGCATCGACAGAGCCGACCTTCGGTCCGACCTGACCAAACTGAGCCGTGTCGGCGGCAATGGTCAGATCGCAAAGGGTGGCAAGCACGTTTCCTCCGCCGATAGCAAATCCATTGACGCGCGCGATGACGGGCTTGGGAACGTCGCGGATAAGGCCCTGCAATTCGTCGATTGGCAGTCCAACGACGCCGCGGCCGTCATATTGTCCTTCGTGCGCGGACTGGTCCCCGCCGGTGCAGAAAGCCTTGTCGCCGGCACCGGTCAGCACGATGCTTGAGACGTTGCGGTCATTCGCGGCAAGTTGGAAGGCCTGAATAAGTTCTTCAAGCGTCTGGCCGCGAAAGGCATTATAGACCTTGGGCCGATTGATAATGATCCAAGCGGCACGATCGCGGACTTCGTAGATCACATCGGTGAACTTGGTAGGGTCTGACATCGCCTTTACCTCACATCTGTTAGATCATGTTCATTCCGCCGGAGACCGAGATGGCTTGGCCGGTGATAAAGCTGCCGTCATCTGACGCAAGCAGGGCAATAATCCCGGCATAGTCATCGGGTTCACCCATTCTCTTCAGTGGAATGCCGCGAACCATCGCGTCCTTCCACTTCACCGCTTGTTCGCCTTCGCCCAGCACGGCCGCCATCATCGGTGTATTGGTGGGACCCGGACACACCGCGTTCAGCAGCACATTCTTCCGCGCGAGTTCGCGGGC
>VAZH01000512.1 GCA_005884465.1 Alphaproteobacteria bacterium
CCACGCGGGCAGCATCGGACGCAATGTTGATGATGCGGCCGCCGCCGCGTTCCACCATTAGCGGCGCGATGGCGTGGTGGGTGTTGAGGGGACCATAAAGATTGATGCGGATGATCTTGTCCCAAAGATCCTTATCGGTTTTCAGGAATGGCATGGGCCGATCCCAACCGGCGTTGTTGACCAGAATCCAGATCGGTCCGATATCTGCCTCG
>VAZH01000513.1 GCA_005884465.1 Alphaproteobacteria bacterium
TGAACATGCCGTTTGGCAAGACGTTCTGGGCCAAGGGATTCGGCATGTGCGTCGATCAGTTCGGCATTCCCTGGATGGTCAACTGCCCGGCGGAAGCTTGAGGCTTCATCGGCAGAAAGGATAGATCGCCGCGAGTTCGCGCCCGCGCAGCAGCAGCAGGCGCGATGTCAAGCCGCCGCGGTTGCGAATCCAGCCGCGCACCGCGTATGGGTAAGCTTCGAGAACAAGTTCGGACGCTTCCGGCTCGGCATAGATCCGGCCGCGCGGATCGATCGACCGCGCGGCGTGAAATCCGAGTATCGCGCGTCTCGTCACGCAGATGCGGTCGATCGGCACCATGCTCAGTACCAGCGTGCAAGCCGACAGGCACGGCCCGTCGATCACGACGCGCTCGCCCGAGGCGCGTACGCGCTCGAACAGATCGAGAAACGGGCCGACCTGTCCGCCCTGACTGCCGAGGATCCGAATCTCGGCCTGGGCGGGCGGCAAAACCAGACCGCACAACGCCGCTGCGAGAAACATTGTTTTCAGGACGGCCGTTCGCATCAGGTGCGCTCCTACATGCTCTGCGCTTAATGACGGGATGAATTAGTCAACTGTGCGGCGAGACAAGGTTCCGTCACTTGGCTTCACCGGAGACGCCGGCCTCAGTGAAAGTGGCCATCCCGGCGTGGCAGGCCAGCGCTGCGCGCAGCAGCAGAATGGCGACAGCTGCGCCCGAGGCTTCGCCGAGCCGCATATCGAGGTCGAGCAGCGGGTCGAGACCAAGTTCACGCAGTAAGTCGCGGTGACCGGATTCGGTGGAAACATGTCCCGCGCGACAATGATCCAGTATGCCTGCTTCAAGACGCGCGAGCGGGACCATGGCCGCGGTCGCGACAAATCCGTCGAGCAGCACGCTGGGACCAGCGCTGATCAGAGGCTTTCCTACCCTCTCACCGCAAAGAGCGGGGAGTGGGCGCAGAGACGTCACCCGTTCCGTCGCTCGCCACGCAGCGTCGGCAATCCGATGCCAGCGGCGTCAAAGCCGCCGTCGACCGCGAGAATTTGACCGGTGATGTAGCTTGAGCGGTCGCTGCACAGGAAGAACACCGCCTCCGCCAATTCTTCTTCGAGGCCGTAGCGGTTGAGCGGAATCGCGTCGTGATAGTCGGCGCGGATTTCCGGCGTGTGAACCGCTTTGGCCATCGCGGTCTCGACCGGGCCGGGCGCGACGCCGTTGACGCGGATGCCGAGCGAGGCCAGTTCGACGGCGAGCTGTTTTGTCAAATGCGCCAGCCCGGCCTTGCTGGTGCCGTAGGCCGAGCGCAGCGTTGAAGCGCGCACCGCCGAGATCGAGGTAATATTGACGATCACGCCGCCCTGTTCGCGCATCAGCGGCACCGCCGCCTTGGTACAGAGAAATGGCCCGGTGAGATTGACCTCCAGCACCCGGCTCCAGTCGTCGTCGGAAGTCTCCATGAGCGGCGCGAACACCGCGATGCCTGCGTTGTTGACGAGCGCGTCGAGCCGGCCAAAACTGGTGCTGAGCTTTGCCATCGCCGCCGTCACCGCGCCGGAGTCGGAGACGTCGCAATGCAGCGCCATCGTAGCGCCGGGGTTCGCCAGCGCCGCGACCGCGCCGTGCAGCAATTCGGCCTCGATGTCGAGCAGCGCCACGCGCCAGCCCTCGGCGAGAAACCGCTTTGCCACCGCAAGCCCGATGCCGCGCGCGGCGCCGGTAACCAGTGCGACTTTTTGAAGGGCAGGAGTCATGGGTGGTCCGTCTGCGATTGATCGATTTGAATCTCTATAGCGCATGCGCTGCATCGTGTCCCGGACGCGGTGCAGCGCCTGTTCGGCGGTGTGCCGCAGAGCCGGGACCTACCTCGGCCAAGCGCGGACCCCGGATCAGCAGCGCACCGCTTGCGCGCCGCGCAGCATCCGGGGCACGCTCTCAAAATCCGAGGGAGTGTCGAGTGAGAGGGCAAATTCAATGATCGTCGTTGATCCCAGGGACATGCCGCCGGAACATTGGCGGCCGGGGGTGGAAACCCGCATGCTGGTGTCGGCCAGCAATGGCGCAACGCAATTGTGCATCTTCGAACAATGGATCGTCCCCGGAACCGGCGCGCCGACCCATTTTCATCCCGTCGAGGAGGTGCTGACCGTGCGCGAAGGCGAAGCCGAGATGTGGCTGGATCAAGAGCGCATCATCGTGTCGGCGGGCCAATCGCTGCTCGTGCCGGCCCGCCGCACGCACGGCTTCCGCAATTCCGGCAC
>VAZH01000529.1 GCA_005884465.1 Alphaproteobacteria bacterium
CCGATGATCGAGGAAAAGTACGGCATTCCGAGTCGTCGCCTGAGTGGGCTGATGAGTCCCTGGTGCTACAAGCGGCTCGAAGCTTTCGGCGGTGATATTTCACGATTCCGCGTGGCCAAGATTCAGCCCTCGCGCCTGCGGCAGATCGCGATTGCGAAAACAGAGCCTGGCGACGAGAACAATCAGGACATCTCCTCCCTTGCCGGCAAGGTCGACATTCGCAAGCTGGAGACCTTTGCCCAGAATGATCCCGATGCTTACACCTATTCCGGCGGCTTGAACCGTGCCAACCAGGGCATTCTCGAATTTGTCGAGATGTTCAAGGCGCCGATCAAGATGCTGCACCCGCTGTTAACGGCGACGCAGGAAAACAACTATATCGGGACCGAAAATATCGGTGCGATCCCCTTTAACGGGATCGTTCTGGCGCATTCGAACGAATCCGAATGGCAAAGCTTCAAGGCCAACAAGAACAACGAAGCCTTCATCGATCGCATCTGCGTCATCAAGGTGCCCTACTGCCTGCGGGTGACCGAGGAGCAGAAGATCTATGAGAAGCTCATTCAGGGATCGGAACTCGCGTCCGCGCCGTGTGCGCCGGCAACGCTCGAGACGCTCGCGCGCTTCTCGGTGATGTCACGGCTGCGCAAGCATGAAAACTCGACGGTGTTTGCGAAAATGCGGGTCTATGACGGGGAAAGCCTGAAGGAATCTGATCCCAAGGCCCGCAGCGTTCTTGAATACAAGGATGCCGCCGGCGTCGACGAAGGCATGGACGGCGTCTCGACGCGCTTCGCATTCAAGGTTCTCGCCGCAACCTACAATCACGACACCTCCGAGCTTGGCGCAGACCCCGTCCACCTGATGTATTCGCTTGAGCAATCGATCCGCCGTGAGCAGCTTCCGGACGAAGTTGAAAAGCGTTACCTTGAATTCATCAAGGCCGAGCTTGTGCCACGCTATGCGGAGTTCATTGGCCACGAAATCCAGAAAGCCTATCTCGAATCCTATTCGGATTACGGCCAGAACCTGTTCGATCGCTACGTCGATTATGCCGATGCCTGGATCGAAGATCAGGACTTCAAGGACCCCGACACTGGCCAACTGCTCAATCGCGAGCTTCTCAACCAGGAACTGACCAAGATCGAGAAGCCCGCAGGCATCGCCAATCCAAAGGACTTCCGCAACGAGGTGGTCAAGTTCTCGCTGCGGTCGCGGGCACAGAACGGCGGAAAGAACCCGTCCTGGACCAGCTATGAGAAGATTCGCGAGGTCATCGAGAAACGCATCTTTTCGCAGGTGGAAGACCTTCTTCCGGTTATCTCGTTTGGTTCGAAAAAGGACGGCGATACCGAAAAGAAGCACGGCGAGTTCGTCAAGCGGATGGTGGGGCGCGGCTATACCGAGCGTCAGGTGCGGCGGCTCGTCGAATGGTACATGCGGGTGAAGCAGGCTGGCTGAGGCGGATGCAACCGTGGCAATGTACATCGTTGATAGGCGCCTGAATCCGGGTGGTAAAAGCCTCGAGAACCGCCAGCGTTTCTTGCGCCGTGCCAAGGCGCTGGTTCAGGGCGCCGTCAAGAAATCGTCTGAGGGCCGCGACATCCGGGATGTCCTGGAAGGCGGCGAGGTCAGCATCCCGCTCGACGGGATGAATGAGCCGCGCTTCCGCCGCGAAGGCGGCACACGGGACATGGTGCTTCCCGGAAACAAGAAATTTGTCGAAGGCGACATGCTTCCGCGTTCGGGCGAAGGCCGCGGCAGAGCGACCGCCCCGGGAGAAGGCGACAGCGAGGATGCGTTTCGGTTCGTGCTCAGCCGTGATGAATTTGTCGACCTGTTCCTCGACGATCTCGAATTGCCGGACCTCGCCAAACGCAAGCTGGCGGAAGCCAACAGCGAGGGGCTTCAGCGGGCCGGCTATTCGACCTCCGGCTCGCCCGCCAATATCTCGGTAAGCCGTACCGTGCGGCTTGCGCTGGCGCGGCGGGTCGCGTTGCGGCGGCCGCGGCCGGAGACGATCGCAGCGCTCGAGGCCGAGCTCGAAGACTGCGACGAGGCGCGCCGCAGCGAGTTGCTGGCCGAGATCGAAGCATTAAGGGCAAAAGCTCGCCGGATTCCGTTCATCGATCCGATCGACATCCGATTCCGGCGCTTCGAAACCGTACCGAAGCCGGTGGCCCAGGCCGTCATGTTTTGTCTGATGGACGTGTCCGGCTCAATGTCCGAGCACATGAAGGATCTCGCCAAGCGGTTTTACATGCTGCTCTATGTGTTTCTGACGCGGCGCTATCGCCACGTCGAGATCGTCTTCATTCGTCACACCGACCGGGCCGAAGAGGTCGATGAAGATACGTTCTTTCACAGTCCGGCGTCGGGCGGCACCCTGGTATCGAGCGCGCTGCAGGTCATGCACGAGATCGTCAGGTCGCGGTATCGTCCGGCGGACTGGAACATCTACGCCGCCCAGGCCTCCGACGGCGATAACTCCATTTCGGACAGCGACGCGGTGAGCCGGCTGCTTACGGAGAAGAT
>VAZH01000530.1 GCA_005884465.1 Alphaproteobacteria bacterium
TGAAATTTGAATCCGTCCGCCACCAGCGCAACGCCGATCAGCACCAGAAATGCCAGCGCCAGCATCTTGGTGGTGGGATGCTCCGCCACGAAACGTGCCACCGGTCCGGACGACACGTACATGATCACGCAGGCGATGATAACGGCCGCGATCATGATCTCGAGATCCTGCGCCATGCCGATCGCGGTGATGATGGAGTCCAGCGAGAATACCATATCGATAACGATGATCTGGATGATCACCCAGAAGAACGCGCTGGCCCCGGACGCTTCGCCATTCTCTTCGTTGCGCGCTTCCACCTCGGTGTGAATTTCGTGGGTCGCCTTGGCGATCAGAAACAGCCCGCCGCCGATCAGAATGATGTCGCGCCAGGAAAACGCCATGTCCTTTACGGTGAAGATTGCATGCGTCAGGCCGATCAGCCACACCAACAGGCTGAGCAGGAGAATGCGAAACACCAGCGCCAGTGCTAACCCGATCTGACGCGCTTGCCTCGCCTGCCGCTCGGGAATGCGCGCGACGACGACCGACAGAAAGATGACATTGTCAATGCCGAGAACGATTTCCAGCGCCGTCAAGGTCAACAATGCCGCCCATGCTTCCGGGCTGGTCAACAATGCGATCATGCGCTGAACGATTTTGCGAGCCGGATGACCGCATCGCTTCCGATGATATAGGCGGCGATCACGCACAACGTAGTTGTCATGGCCGGACCGACATTGAAGTCGTTTGCGAGCGCGACGATGCTGAGCACCGCCCAGGCGGCGAGCAACGACAGGGTAAGGCCACGCAGGCGCTTCACGCGTATCGGGTGAAGGACGTGGAACGGAACAAACGTCAGCACAATCAGAACGGCGACCCCGAGGCTCGAAAGCGCCGGCGGCAAATGCAGCAGGAACAGATAGAACGCCGCCGCATTCCACAGCGCCGGAAACCCGCGAAAATGATTGTCCGCCGCCTTCATGCGGCGATCCGCGAAATAGAGCGCGCCTGATACGACGATGCCTGCACCCAATAGCGGCGCGGCGAGCGGCAGCAGCAAGCCGCTTGCGGTGATGGCATAGGCCGGCACAAAGACGTAAGTGACGAAATCGACGACGAGGTCGAGCACTTCGCCCGACCAATTCGGCTGCACGCGCATGACATCCAACCGCCGCGCGATCGGGCCATCGAGTGCGTCCACCACCAGCGCCGCGCCAAGCCACCCAAACATCGCAGCCCAGTGCTCGCGCATGGCCTCGAGCAGGGCGATCAAGGCGATGCCCGCCCCCAAGGCGGTGAAGACATGCACGGAAAATGCGGCCGCCCGGGTTGCCGCGGACGGTAGCGAAGATTCCTGCTGGTTTATCTGGTCCATTTGGTCCGCAGTGCTATCAGGAATCGCCTCGATTTGCACATCCGTGATTGCGGCGTTCCGCCGCGCAACACGGTGGAAGAAATTGGCGCCGTGACGTGGGCTTGAAAATGCCGCGGGGAACGTCGATTGTACTGGTATGAACGAAGTATCGGGTACCCACGACGTCGTCGTGATCGGAGGCGGCCCCGCCGGATTGACGGCCGCGATTGCACTGGCGCAAACCGGCGCGAATACGGCCTTGATCGCTCGCCGCGCGCCCTATGCCGATAATCGCACCACCGCCCTCCTGGGCGGCTCGGTGGATCTCCTGCAAGCGTTGGATGTATGGCGGCGCTGCGCGGACAAGGCGGCGCCATTGCAGGCGATGCGTCTGGTCGACGATACCGGACGCCTGATCCGTGCGCCCGAAGTCCGGTTTTCCTCCGACGAGATCGGTCTCGATGCATTTGGCTACAACATCGAGAACCGTGCGTTGATCGCAGCACTGGAACAACGCGCCGCCGAGCTTTCCGACCTGACGCGGTTCGACGACGAGGCGGATACCGTCACCCCCTGCGATGCCATTGTGGCAATTGGCACGGCCCACGGAAAATCGCTGTCGGCGCACCTTGTGGCCGGCGCCGACGGGCGCCAATCGCTTTGCCGCGAGGCCGCAGGCATCGCGGTCAAGCGCCGCGACCTCAACCAGTGCGCGTTGACCTTCAACGTCAGCCATTTGCGGCCACATCGAAATATCTCGACCGAGTTTCACACGCCGCAAGGACCGTGCGTGTTTGTACCGCTGCCCGGTAACCGCTGCAGCGTGGTGTGGGTTGCGGCCCCGAAGGAAGCCGAACGGCTGATTGCGTTGAGCGACGACGAACTGTCCGTGGCCGCGGAGAGGCAATCGCATTCCATTCTCGGCCGCGTCAAGGTGGAGCCGGGACGCCACCTGTTTCCGCTCGCCATCGAGCAGCCGCGGCAATTCGCGAAAGCTCGCGTCGCACTGGTCGGCGAGGCCGCGCATGTGGTGCCGCCGATCGGCGCGCAAGGCCTGAACATGGGATTGCGCGATGCCGCCGATCTCGCCGATATCGT
>VAZH01000031.1 GCA_005884465.1 Alphaproteobacteria bacterium
GGCCTGCGGGCCGGCCTGTTTGCGGTTGACGATCTCAAGGTGATGCCGTGCACCGCGGAGATGATCGCCGGCATCGCAAAGCATTACCCCGATCTGGATGACGACAGGCGCGGCGCGGAATTGGTACGCGAACTGATTTCGTATCTGATCGGGGCGGTCATTTCACAGGCGCGCAAGCGTCTGGAGGCGGCGCAGCCGAAATCGGTCGACGATGTCCGCAGCCATGGCGGGTTGCTGGTCGCGTTTCCGCCCGATGTGGCGCAAGCGGAAGCCGGGATCAAATCGTTCCTGACGCAACGGATGTATCGCCATCCGCGAGTGATGGCTGTCATGAACGATGCCGAACAGATCCTGTCCGACCTGTTCGTCCGTTATCAGGAGACGCCGGAGGTTCTGCCCCCCGAATGGCGGCGGTCGGACGGCAAGGACGCCGAGACCGAGCGTGCACGACGGATCGGTAATTTCATCGCCGGCATGACCGACCGCTTCGCAATGACCGAACATCAAAGGCTTTTTGACTCGACCCCGGATTTGCGTTACGCGGCGGCCTAACTCGCCCCGATATCAGGCGCAAATCTCCGGTCCCCGTCACGCCCATGGCTGATCAAGCTTCACCGCAGCATCTTTTCGCCGACGTACTTGCGCGTGTCCACGCGGTCTGCGGCGCGCTGGCGACGGAAGGCAGGTGGTCCGCCGGCATTGACCTGTCGCGCGTCGTCGTCGAGCCGCCGCGCGATCCGGCGCACGGCGATGTGGCGACCAACGCCGCGATGGTGCTGACCAGGCAGGCCAAGACAAAACCCCGCGACCTCGCCGAACAGATCGCAGCCAGGCTGCGCGCGGACGATTTGATCGCCTCCGTCGATATTGCCGGTCCCGGCTTCATCAATCTCACCTTGAAGGCATCGGCCTGGTCGGAGGCGCTGCGTACAGTGTTGCGCGAGGGCTCGTCCTATGGGCGGCGAAGCGCGATGGGCGCGGGCGAGAAGGTCAATGTCGAATACGTTTCCGCCAATCCGACCGGGCCGATGCATGTCGGGCATGGCCGCGGCGCGGTGTTCGGCGATGCGCTGGCAAACCTTTTGATATTCGCGGGCTATGACGTTGTCAGAGAATATTACGTCAACGACGCCGGCGCACAGGTCGATGTTCTCGCGCGCTCCGCCCACCTTCGATATCGCGAGGCGCTCGGCGAGAACATCGGGGAAATCCCGGAAGGGCTTTATCCCGGCGAGTATCTGAAGCCTGTGGGCCAGGCGCTGGCCGCCACCTATGGCGACAAGCTCCTGAAAATGCCGGAAGCCGAGTGGCTCCCCATCGTCCGCGCAAAGGCCATCGCAATGATGATGGAAGAGATCGAGGGCGATCTCGCCGCGCTCAATATCAGGCATGACGTTTTCTTCTCGGAACGCTCGCTGATCGAGGGCGGTACCGATCAGGTCGCAGCTACCATCGAATTCCTGCGCGGCAAGGGCGACGTCTACGAGGGCCGTCTGCCGCCGCCCAAGGGTGCGCCGGTCGAGGACTATGAGGATCGTGAGCAGACGCTGTTTCGCGCCACCGCCTATGGCGACGATGTCGATCGTCCGTTGAAGAAATCCGACGGCGGCTACACCTATTTCGCCTCAGACATCGCCTACCACAAAAACAAGTTCGACCGCGGCTTTCACAACCTCGTCGACGTCTGGGGCGCTGACCACGGCGGCTATATCAAGCGCGTGGAAGCGGCCATCAAGGCAGTCACGTCAGGCAAGGCCACGCTGGACGTGAAGGTCGTGCAGCTCGTCAAGCTGTTGCGCAGCGGCGAGCCGGTGAAGATGTCGAAACGCTCCGGCGACTTTGTCACGCTGCGCGAAGTGGTCGACGAGGTCGGCAAGGATGCCGTCCGCTTCATGATGCTCTATCGCAAGAACGATGCGGTGCTCGATTTCGATCTCGCCAAGGTGATCGAGCAGTCTCGCGAGAACCCGGTGTTCTACGTGCAGTACGGCCACGCCCGGGGGCATTCGGTATTCAGGAACGCGCGCGAGGTGGTTCCGGACCTGCCGGAGGAGGCCGGCGCACGGGCGGCATTCCTGGCCGAAGCGGCGGTGGAGCGGCTGACGGACCCTGCGGAACTGGACCTGTTGCGGCGGCTGGCGCTCTACCCCCGGACGATCGAGGCGGCGGCGGCGGCACATGAGCCGCACCGAATCGCTTTTTACCTCTATGATCTTGCCAGCGAATTTCACGCGCAGTGGACCAGGGGGCGGGATTTGCCCTATTTACGCTTCATTATCAATAATGATGCAGGAATGACCAAGGCGCGGCTGGCTTTGGTTCAGGGCGTCGTCTCGGTTCTGGCATCGGGCTTGGCCGTTCTCGGCGTTCATGCTCCGGACGAGATGCGGTAGTTAGGGCGAACGTCACTCACCTCGGGAACTGTGGGGCATCTGGCGGGGGCCGGTTCGTTTAAAAGGGTGGGTTGGCGGCTTTCCCGAAGGGGACGCATCATCACGATGGCTGATCGATATCAGGACAGACCTTTTCCCGCCGATGATCACCATGATCGCGACGATGAGCAGCGCGCATCGGCCAAGACCGAGAGCGATCCGCTGGCCGAACTGGCGCGGCTGATCGGTCAGACCGACCCGTTCAGTATGGGTCGGGCCAATCAGCAGGTCCAGCCGCGCACCAGCCCGCGCGCTCAATACCAACAGCCGGCGGCGCCGGATAACGAGCCTCCCGCGGGTCCACCGGCGTGGATGCAGCGCGCCAGGCAGGAAGTCCCACAGCAGGATGACCCCCAGGATTACCCGAGTGCGGTGCATCCGTTGCACCGCTATGCGACGCCGCGTGCCGCGCCAGAGCCGGATTACGACCAGGCGCCGTTTGCCGATGCCGATCGAGAGCCGGATCCATCGCGCTATGACGATGCGCTGTACGGCGAGCTCGATTCCGACACGCAGGAACAGCAATATGGTCAGGCCTATTCGGATGATCCGTACGGCCATCAGGACGGTTATGGCGAGGAAGGCGAAGAACCGGTCCAGAAGCGTCGCGGCGGCATGGTCACGGTTGTCGTCGTTCTCGCGCTGGCGGTGGTTGGGACGGGCGCAGCTTTTGCCTATCGCACCTATCTCGCAGCGCCCCGTAGCGGTGAGCCGCCGATCATCCGGGCAGACGCCGGTCCGACCAAGATCGTGCCGGCGCCATCAGATGGAGCCCCCAAGGTCCCCGACCGCATGGCCGCGGGCGATGGCGCCGAGAAAATCGTTCCGCGCGAAGAAGCGCCTGTCGACGTCAACGCCAAGTCCGGCCCACGCGTGGTGTTTCCGCCGCTGAATCAGAATAGCAGTCCGCCGTCCGTGGCGAGCGTGACTCCCGGCGGCTCGCAGCTCGCCGCAGCCGGAAATGGCACGCTGCCGAACAACGAGCCGCGGAAGGTCAAGACCCTTTCGGTCCGAGGCGACCAGCCTGATGGCGCCGCGGCGCCGGTTACGTCGGCGCCGCCGCCGACGGCAAAGCCCGCGGCCGCGGCGAAAACGTCGCCGACTGCTCCGCGAAATCAGCCTTCGGCTGCCAACGCGAACGCCTCCAGCAATGCACCGCTGTCGCTGGTGCCGCAGGGTAATGAACCCGCACCTGTAGCGGAGACGCGAACCCGGGTGGCCTCCACCAATCCAGTCCAGGCAGCCCCCAGCGCCGGCGGGAGCAGCGGCGGATACCTGGTCCAGGTCTCCTCGCAGCGAAACGAGGCCGACGCTCAAGCCTCCTATCGGGCGCTGCAGAGCAAGTTCCCGGCGGTACTGGGATCGCGCAGCCCCGTGATCAAACGCGCCGACCTCGGCGACAAAGGCGTCTACTACCGCACCATGGTGGGTCCGTTCAGCTCGTCCGACGAAGCGTCACAGTTCTGCGGCAGCCTAAAGACGGCTGGCGGTCAGTGCGTCGTCCAAAGGAACTAACCGCCGTTTCCTTGACCCTTGGGTCATCAGCGGGCTAATCGGCCCGGATGAACAGGCGCGCATTCATTACAGGCATATCCGGGCCGGAACTGAGCGCCGCGGAGCGCGAATTCATCCGCATGCATCGGCCGTGGGGATTTATTCTATTCAAACGGAACATTGAAACGCCGACGCAAGTAATTAGTCTTGTTCAGGAACTGCGTAGGGCGGTCAGCGACCCCGAGGCTCCGGTTCTGATCGACCAGGAGGGCGGCCGGGTGCAGCGGCTCGGTCCTCCGCACTGGCCGCTTTATCCGGCGGGAGCGGCCTTTGGCGTGCTTTACGACATCGAGCCCGCGCTCGGCCTGGCCGCGGCCCGATTGAGCGCCCGGTTGATCGCGGCGGACCTTACGGGCCTGGGAATTACGGTCGATTGTCTGCCGCTGGCGGATGTGCCCGTCCCGGGCGCCGATGCCGTCATTGGCAATCGGGCCTATGGAACCAGGGCGGACAAAGTCGCAGCCATCGGGCGTGCCGTGACGGAGGGGCTGGAGCAGGGCGGCATTTTGCCGGTGCTCAAGCACATTCCCGGGCATGGGCGAGCCACCGCGGATACCCATTTCAGGCTTCCGGTGGTCGATACCTCGAAAGCGGAGCTGGAACGGACCGATTTTGCCGCCTTTCGACCGCTGGCTGACCTGCCAATGGCGATGACCGCACATGTTGTGTTTAGCGCATTGGACCTCGCCCATCCGGCGACGACTTCTGCGACAATCGTCAAGCAAGTGATTCGCGGCGTGATCGGGTTCCAGGGTTTGTTGATGAGTGATGACGTGTCCATGAATGCGTTGGCGGGATCGGTCGCCGAGCGGACCCGAGCTATTTTTAGTGCCGGCTGCGACGTGGTCCTGCACTGCAATGGCAAGCTCGACGAAATGCGCGAAGTCGCCGCCGAGACGCCGGAATTGTCGGGGGAGGCGCTGGAACGCGCCAAACGGGCGCTGGCGGCGCGGAAGCCTCCGCAGGCTTTCGACAGGGCCGCTGCACGTGCGGAACTGGATGCGTTGATTGAACGAGCGGGAACGGCGGGCGCATGACCGCGGAAATTCTATCGTTTGAAACTGGACGGCCGGCTGAACTTTCGGACAGCGAGCCGTCCCTGGTTGTCGACGTCGAGGGCTATGAGGGCCCGCTCGACCTGCTGCTTGCGCTGGCGCGGCAGCAAAAGGTCGATCTCGCCAAGATTTCGATCCTGGCGCTGGCCGACCAGTATCTGGTGTTCATTGAGGCGGCCCGAAAAATTCGCCTCGAGCTGGCCGCGGATTATCTGGTGATGGCGGCGTGGCTCGCGTTCCTGAAATCGCGGCTGCTGCTGCCGGAACCCGCCACCGCGGACGGACCGAGCGCCGAGGAGATGGCGACTGCGCTGGCCAATCGGCTGCGCCGGCTCGAGGCCATTCGTGAAGCATCGAACCGGCTGATGAACCGTCCGCAGTTGCAGCGCGATATCTTTCCGCGCGGCAATCCGGAAGCCATCGCGGAGATCAAGCACCCCAAGTTCACGGCGACCCTGTTCGACCTGCTCACGGCCTATGCCACGCAACGCCAGCAGCGGGTGCTGGCGTCGGTGCATCTGGCGAAACGCACGGTGTGGTCGCTGACCGAGGCGCGAGCGTCGCTGGAGCGCCTCATTGGGATGGCCGAGGACTGGAGCCGCCTCGACCAATATCTGATGCAGTACGTTGTCGATCCCTCGCAAAAGGCTACCGTTTTTGCGTCCAGCTTTGCGGCCGCCCTGGAGTTGGTCAGGGAAGGCGAGGTGGAACTGCACCAGAAAGAGGCGTTCGCGCCGCTGTATTTTCGAAAGCGTCCGCCGCAACCAGCATCCGACCCGATGACCGCGCCGGATTTGCCGGCCGAGTAAGTGGAAGAAGGAGACCGCGCCATGGCAAGCCTGGCGGAAAAACGCAAAGCCGATGCCGAGGAGCGTGCTGTGGATCCACAAGCGCGGCCCGAGGAATTGCGGCTTCTGGAAGCACTATTGTTCGCCTCCAGCGAGCCGCTCGACCCAGCGGCGCTTGCCAAGCGGATGCCTGATGGCGTCGACATCAAGGCGGCGCTGGAGCAGCTGCAGGCCGATTACGCCTCGCGCGGCGTCAATCTGGTTCGCATCGCGAATAAATGGACCTTCCGCACCGCGGGCGATCTGTCCTGGCTGATGACGCGGGAAAGCACGGAGACGCGGCGGCTGTCGCGCGCGGCAATCGAGATGCTGGCGATCATCGCCTATCATCAGCCGGTGACGCGCGCAGAGATCGAGGAAATCCGTGGGGTCATTACCTCCAAGGGGACGCTGGACGTGCTGTTGGAAACCGGGTGGATACGTCCGCGCGGACGCCGCAAGACCCCGGGCCGGCCGCTGACATTCGGTACTACGGAAGCCTTCCTGTCGCAGTTCAGCCTGGAGGCGCTGAGCGACCTTCCGGGCCTCGAGGAACTGAAGGGAACGGGCTTGGTGGATTCGCGCCTGCCGTCCGGCTTCAGCGTTCCAACGCCGTCGGATGACCCCGCCTTGCGCGATGACGAGGATCCCCTGGAGATCGGCGATCTGGAACTCGCGTTGGCCCCTGCCGCAGAGCCGGAAAGTGGGGGCGAAAACTAAATTCGCCATTAGCTTCGACAGCCCGGTTAACGGTGGCGGCAACGCTTCGCGTTAACAGCGATTTGACGCGGCTTAAGTCCTTGTTTTTGACACCTCCCGCGCCTAGTTTCCGGTAGAGATTAGGCCGGGTCGCCGGCCTCGCGTGTTTGGAGGGTTGCAGGATGGGTTCGCTTAGCATTTGGCACTGGATCGTCGTGATCGCAGTCGTCCTGCTGTTGTTCGGGCGCGGCAAGATCTCCGATCTGATGGGCGATGTCGCGCAGGGTATCAAGGCCTTCAAGAAGGGCATGCAGGACGATGACAAGACTGCGGAGAAGCCCGAGCCCGTGAAGACGATCGACCATAATGCAACGCCGCCCACGGCGGCGCGATCGGATGTCGGCAGCAAGGTTGTCTGAGCATCTTGCGGCACGTTTGCGGCAAAGCGGTCGCAGCGCGTTGATGGTGCGACAGACGCGCGGCAAGACCGGTTGAGCAAGACCGGTCGAGGGAGACGCGGGCGGCCCAAATCTTGTTCAGCAAGTATTGGGGTGAAATCGCCTCGCGTGAGCGGAATTTTTTATGTTCGACATCGGGTGGAGTGAACTGGTCGTCATCGCGGTTGTCGCGCTGATCGCCATCGGCCCGAAGGAATTGCCGGGCGTGCTGCGCATGGTCGGGCAATGGATGGGCAAGGCGCGCAAGATGGCCGCCGAATTTCAGGGCCAGTTCCAGGAGGCCATGCGCGAGGCCGAAATGGCCGACCTCAAAAAAAGTTTTGACGAGGTCAAGGAAGCCGCAACCGGCTTCACCAGCAATAACGTCATGACCTCGCTCGAGAGGGATGTCGGCAAGGCGCTTGACATCGACGGCATCGACAAGCCGGCGGCATCGGCCACCGAAACGCCCGCGATCGAGCCACCGGCGACGTCGAACCTCGACGCGCCGGTGACGCCAACGACCCCGGAAATGCCCATTCCTGAAACTTTCACCGAAGCCGACGCGCACGCGGTCGCGAGCGAGCCGCTGGCGATCACGCGCGAAGCTCAGGCCCCGCCCGTGACGCAGGATGCAGCGCCCGCAGCGCCTGAGATACTCAAGGACGCCAAAGCGTCATGAGCGACGAGGATATCGAGGCCAGCAAGGCGCCGCTGATGGATCATTTGATCGAGCTGCGCTCGCGGCTGATCAAGGCACTGCTCGGATTCGGCCTCGCCTTCATCTTCTGCTTCTTCTTTGCCAAGCAGATCTACAACGTTCTGGTCTGGCCCTTCGTGTGGGTCGCCGGGCCGGAAAACTCGAAATTCATCTACACGGCTTTGCTGGAATATTTCATCACCCAGTTGAAGCTGGCGCTGTTCGGCGCCGCCTTCATCTCGTTCCCGATCGTCGCGACCCAAATCTACAAATTCGTCGCGCCCGGCCTCTACAAGCACGAGCGCGGCGCGTTTCTGCCCTATCTGATCGCGACGCCGATCTTCTTCTTGCTGGGATCGATGCTGGTGTATTTCGTAGTGCTGCCGATGCTGATCCGGTTCTCGCTCGGCATGCAGCAGGCCGGCGGCGCCGAAACTGCGGAAATCCAGCTATTGCCGAAGGTCGGCGAATATCTCTCGCTGATGATGTCGCTGATCTTCGCGTTCGGCGTCGCGTTCCAGCTGCCGGTGATCCTGACGCTGTTGGGGCGCATCGGCATCATCACCTCCAAACAGTTGCGCGAAAAGCGCCGCTATTTCATTGTGATCGCCTTCATCATCGCCGCCGTCCTGACGCCGCCCGACGTGCTTAGCCAGGCTTCGCTCGCAATCCCCTTGCTGGCGCTGTACGAAGGCTCGATCCTCGCCGTGCGCCTGGTGGAGAAGAAGGCCGCGACCGCCGCGGCTACCGGCACGCCTCCCGCCGCCGCCCCGCCACCGCCGCAGGCCAATCCGGCGGAGTAGGGGTTATTCGTCATGCCCGGGCTTGTCCCGGGCATGTCAGTCTTTTACAGACCGTGCGACGAAGACGTGGATGGCCGGAACAAGTCCGGCCATGACGCAGGAATATTTGTCATGCACGACATCAAATGGATCCGCGACAATCCCGACGCCTTCGATGCTGCGCTGGCGCGGCGCGGGCTGGAGCCATTGTCCTCGCCGCTGCTTGCGATCGACGAAAAGCGCCGTGCGGCAATCATGGTATCCGAGCAGGCCCTGGCGCGGCGCAATTCCGCATCGAAGGAAATCGGCGACGCCAAAAAGGCAAAGGATGACGCGCGTGCGTCAACGCTCATGGCCGAAGTTGCTGAACTTAAGACCACCCTGCCGCAACTCGAGCTGGCGGCAAAGGAGGCGGATGAAGAACTCGCCGCAGCGCTTGCCGAGATTCCGAATTTGCCGCTGGACGAGGTGCCCGACGGCCTCGACGAGCAGGGCAATGTACAACGGCACGTGTTCGGAGCGGTGCGCAACTATGCCTTCACGCCAAAGCCGCACGACGATCTCGGCCAGGCGCTTGGCGCCATGGATTTCGAGACCGCGGCAAAACTGAGCGGCGCGCGTTTTGTCGTGCTGAAGAAAGGCTTGGCGCGGCTGGAGCGCGCGATCGGCCAATTCATGCTCGACCTCCATACCAACGAGCATGGCTATACCGAGGTCAATCCGCCCCTGCTGGTGCGGGACGACGTGATGTTCGGAACAGGACAATTGCCGAAGTTCAGGGACGATCAATTCGCAGCGACCACCGCGGTTGCGACCAGTGACTTCGAAAGCCGGATTCTCGAAGAGACACTTAAATCAGTTGCCGAACTGCGAAGCGAAGGAACACTCAATGAAGGCAGCGTTTCACGGATAATCGCAAATGCGATACGAATCTCCGAGGCAGAAGCCCAACGGGTCAATCGCTGGCTCATTCCCACGGCCGAGGTGCCGCTGACAAATCTCGTTCGCGAATCCATTCTCGACGAGAAGGAACTGCCGATGCGGTTGACGGCGCTGACGCCGTGCTTCCGCGCCGAGGCCGGCGCCGCCGGGCGCGACACCCGCGGCATGATCCGCCAGCATCAATTTACAAAGGTTGAACTGGTCTCGATCACGGCGCCGGAAACCAGCAAGGACGAGCACGAGCGCATGCTGGCCTGCGCCGAGGAAGTTTTGAGGCAACTCGATCTGCATTATCGCGTGATGACGTTGTGCGCCGGCGACATGGGTTTTGCAGCACAGAAGACTTACGACATCGAAGTCTGGATGCCCGGCCACGGCGAGGGCGGGGCCTACCGCGAAATCTCGAGCTGCTCGGTGTGCGGCGATTTCCAGGCGAGGCGCATGGATGCGCGCTATCGCGGGCCCGACGGCAAGCCGCGCTTCGTGCATACGCTCAACGGCTCCGGCACCGCCGTCGGCCGCGCGCTGATCGCCGTGATGGAAACCTACCAGCAGGAAGACGGCTCAATCGCGGTTCCCGATGTGCTGCAGCCCTATATGGGCGGTCTTAAGGTAATCGGGAAAGACCGATAGCGCGCACCTTGGAAACGAGCCTGCAAAATGGCCCTGCATCGCGACATCTATTGGGTGGGCAAACAATGGGCCGTCACGGGTTACGGACTACAGGCGGTCGATCAGAAGCAAAAAGGCAAATTCGATATCGAGGCCTCCCGGCTATGGGAGGACGGCGTATTGGAAAACCTTCGCCCCGAGAAGTGGCTCAATATCGATGATGTCGAAAAAGCGCTTGCCGTGGCCCGCAAGCGTTTTCCGGAACCGCCGGGAAAAGCTGTGGCACTTCAGGAGAAAGCCGCCTCGCTTGAGGAAATTGCTCCGGGCTTGAAGGAAACAAACCCGATAGAAAGTCCCAAGCAGCCACCGAAACCGGTGATGCCAGGATTCGAGATGCGGATTGAAAGCTCGCCTGCGAAATTCGTGCGACAATGGCGCATTCGTATCAGGCGATAACAACCTTCCGGGGTAACTGGGAAAGACAAATAGCCGGCATTTGAATTGGAGTTGCCGGAATCGCCGTCCGATCGTTTGTTTTCATCGCCGATAAAGTTTTTCGAAGTGAGCAATTTTGAACATGGCATTTGATGCCGCAAGGCTCATGCTTCGACATCACATCCGGCTCTCTGATAGTTTCGGTTCCAGTGAGTTCGGTGACACGCTCTCAAATCAACGCGAAGCATCATGCCCGAATTTCAACCGGTAGCGTCTGAGCATGTTTCTGCCATCGAGCGGCAAAAATGCCCGAAGTGCCACCAGAACCGCATGCTGCTGTCGAAGCTCGAGGCGGGATCATCCGGCTCCGACTGCCGAACATTCGAGTGCCAGAAGTGCGGTCATATTCGCAGGATGGTCGTATCGAACGGTCCCATGACCTCGGATATGCTCGGCTGGCTCGCCAGTGAACTAAAACCGCCGACATAACGGGCTTCATTTCCCGCGGATAGAAAGTCGCGTGCGGGCATAACAGGTTCCCTTGAGGGAACGCGGGCAACGCTGCGATTGCTCAACTCGCGATTTAAGTCGTCTACCGGACATAGCTGGCTTATACTGAGCTATCACCATGCCGCGCCGGCTTGCCGGTCTGATGACGGAGCAGCACCATGTCCCACACATCGCAAACCAAGGTTTTGGAGGACGGCTTTGATCCCCGGGCTTTTCTTGCCCGCGCCGGGGGCGGAAAAACCGTCGACCGATACGCCAAAAACCAGAAGATTTTCAGCCAGGGCGAGGTCGCCGACACCGTGTTTTTCATCCAGGAGGGCAAGGTCAAGCTCACGGTTTTATCCGAGCTCGGCAAGGAAGCGGTGGTCGGGATTTTCGCGGAAGGGCAGTTTTTCGGCGAAGGATGTCTTAGCGGGGCGGAATTACGCGCTGCTACCAGCCACGTCATGGAAGACTGCCTGATCACCTCTATCACAAAGAAAGCGATGCTTTCGGCCCTGGAAAGCGAGCCGGAGTTTTCCGCATTTTTCATAGCCTATCTGTTGTCGCGAAACAGCCGTATCGAAGACGATCTGATCGACCAGCTTTTCAATTCCAGCGAAAGACGCCTGGCCCGCCTGCTTTTGCGTCTCGCCAATTTCGGCCAGGAAGGCGGTGTGATCGCCGTGACCCTGAGCCAGGAAACCCTCGCCGAAATGATCGGCACCACGCGATCGCGGGTGAGTTTTTTCATGAACAAATTCAGGAAAAAGGGATTCATCAGCTACAACGGAAAAATAGAGGTCTATCCCTCGCTGCTGGACGCGGTGCTGGGAGACAAGCCGCAAATAAACGACGACGAGTAGCGGCGGCGGCCGGCTCGAATTCAATCATGCAAGGCGGTAGAGAGAGCGCTCGCGCTTCGCGCGATCACTGCGGCGGCGGGCCAAAACCCGGCGGAGGGTCCCTTTTGCTCGATATTGCCAGGTTTGCCTCGGCGGCATGAGAAGGATAAGACGGCGCCCTGACCGCTTGTGGAATCGACCGAACAAGGCATTTTGAACGGATGCGAATCCTCTGCACCAATGACGACGGCATCCATGCTCCCGGCCTGAAGATTGTCGAGGAGATCGCCCGCGCGTTGTCCGATGACGTCTGGATCGTGGCGCCGGAGCTCGATCAGTCTGGTGTCTCGCATTCTTTGTCGCTGAACGATCCCTTGCGCTTGCGCGAAGTCGGCCCGCGCCACTTCGCGGTGCGGGGCACGCCGACCGACTGCGTTATCATGGGCGCGCGCCATATCCTCGGCGAAACCATGCCGGATCTGGTGCTTTCCGGCGTCAACAAGGGCCGTAACGTTGCCGAGGACGTGGTCTATTCCGGCACCATCGCCGGCGCTTTGGAGGGCACCATTCTGGGACTGCCGTCGTTTGCGCTGTCGCAGGAATTCAGCATGGAGACCCGCAACGCGCCGCAGTGGGAGACTGCGCTGAAATTCGGGCCGCAGATTTTGCGCAAGGTGATCGATGCCGGCGTGCCCAAGAACACCGTGATCAACGTCAACTTTCCAGCCTGTGCGCCCGAGGATGTCGCAGGCATACGCGTGACGCGGCAAGGCAAGCGCAATCTCGGCTTTCTCAAAGTCGACGAGCGCCGCGATGGCCGCGGCAATCCGTATTTCTGGATCGGATTTGAACGGCTGGCGCAGATCGACGTGCCGGCGGAGGACACCGATCTTGCGGCGCTGGCAGCGCGTTACGTCTCGGTGACGCCGCTGCGGCTCGACCGCACCGACGATGAATTCTCACAGGCGCTGAGCGCGACGTTGAGGTAGGGAGCCACAAGCACCGACGTCATCCTGAGGTGCGCGCTCTTGCGCGCCTCGAAGGATGGATGGTCAAGTCTGCTTTGCCAGACCTCCACGGCGCCGGGATAACTCCCTCACCTTGGCCCAATCGGAACGTAGCAGCGCCTCTTTTTTGGCACGGCTCCAACCCTTAAGCTGGCGCTCGACTGCGATGCCGTCGGTTATACGGTCGAACTACTCAGACCAAACGAGAACGACTGGCCGTCGCGAAAAAGTATAACCCTTGCGCGATCCCGCGTTATGTTGATCAACGCGGGCTGAGAGATCATCTCCCGTCGCGCTTCCAACATAATAGGAACCGTCTGCGCAACGAAGCATGTAAACATAAACACCCATCGACGTCGTCCTTCGAGGCTCGCAAGCGCTCGCACCTCAGGATGACGCCGATTGGTCAGCTGTCAATTGCTCTCGAATCTAAACCGTCGCCCGCTTCAGTGCGACGTCGATCATGCGCCCCAAGGTTTCGACCTGGAAGGGCTTTTGCAGCGCCGGGCGGTCGCGGTATTCTTCCGGAAGACCGGACGAGCCATAGCCGGTTGCAAAGACAAAGGGGATGTTGCGCGCGTCTATCAATTCGGCGACCGGCGAAATCACCTTGCCATTGACGTTGACGTCGAGAATGGCGAGGTCGAATTGGGCGGATTGCGCCAGCCTGATGGCCTCGCTGATCTCGCCGGCTTCGGCCGCCACGCTGTAGCCCAGCTCCTCCAGCATGTCGGCGACCATCATCCGGATCATGACTTCGTCCTCAACGAGGAACACAGAACCGCCCGGCGGCCGCGTCGCGATCATGACTGAGTCCTTGCCCATCCCGAGGTCGAGGTTCGCAAAAAATGCCATCGCGCGCAATGTAAACGTACGCCAACACGCACATTGCTGACTGCTGTCATGCACGTTTCCTGGCCCTCGACCAGGATTGATTGCCCGGCCTTCAACGCCGGGTATCAGGGTCCGGTTCCCTGCCGGGAACTGGAAACGTAAACCCACAGGGCCATATTGCATCAACTTGTTCGGCGGCGCGCGCTAGTGTCCCGAACCAGAAATTCGCGCCCAGCTTGCGAGACTGACATGCCTGCTACTCGGAAACCGCCGGAAAAGATGATGTTTCAGCTCACTCTGCGACGCCGCGGAATCAGCGATCAGGCGGTGCTGCGCGCTATGGAGGAAATTCCGCGCGAAATGTTCGTAGCGGCAGCCGATCGCGCCGATGCCTATCGTGACAGCGCGCTCGGCATCGCCTGCGGGCAAACCATCAGCCAGCCGTTCGTGGTGGCTTACATGACTGAGCAGTTGCAGTTGCAGAAGCACCACCAAGTGCTGGAGATCGGAACCGGCTCGGGATACCAGGCAGCCATCCTGTCGCGGCTCTGCAGGCAAGTCCTGACCGTCGAGCGTTACCGGACGCTCGCTGACAGCGCCCGGGCGCGGCTTGAGAAGCTCGGCTGCGACAATGTCGAGGTGATGTTCGGGGACGGCTTCGACATCCCGGCCAGCGCCGGCAATTTCGACCGCACTATCGTCACCGCGGCGATGGAGCAAATTCCGGAAAGCTTGACGCAGCGCCTTGAGCCGGCGGGTATCTTGATCGCGCCGGTTGGGCCGCATCATGGCACCCAGACCTTGGTCCGCGTGACCAGGACCGGCGCCGGTTTCGAGCGCAAGGAGCTGGTGGACGTGCGTTTCGTGCCGGCGCTGCCGGGCATCGCCCGCGAGCTGTAGCGGCTCTGATTGGCTGTGCCGCCAACGTCTTATTCCCAAGGTTAAGCGGTTGTTTACTAGGGAGGTGTTTACTCAAAACAGTAATTTGTTGCGTACGAGTGAGTAACCATGTTCCGTGTCGTCGAGTTGCTTTACTCACGCCGCGTGCCGCGCGTCGCGGTGCTGGCGCTGATGTCGATCGGTTTTGCCGGCTGCAGCGCCGACATGTCGACGCGCCTCTCGGAAAACCCCTTTTCCAATCCCTTTGCCTCGCAACCGGAAGCCACGGCTTCGGTCCCAACCGCCCCGGTCGAGCGCCGCGAACTTCCGCAATATGCCCGCCCAGGATCGCAAGGCCAATCCTCGGCCCCTGCGATCGCGGCGCCGCAATCTTATCCGACCGCCAGCGCCGGCGGGTCGGGAGGAGGCCGCGGGGTGACTTCCTATGCTCCGCCCGGCCAACCGCTTGAGACCACCGGCAGTGCCGCGCCACGCTCGGTCGCGGCGAACCACGGATCGGGACATGGCGGCACCACCATCATCGTCGGCACCAGCGATACACTCGATACCCTATCGCGCCGCTATAACGTTTCGCCCGCCGCGATCCTGCAGGCCAACGGTTACAAGGGACCGCGCGCCCTGTCGCCGGGCCAGCAGCTGATCATGCCGCGGCCGACCGCAACGGCAGCCGCCCCGGCGAGCAAGGCCGTTGCCGCCACGAGCGCAGCGCCATCGGTTCATGTCGTCAATCGCGGCGATACCTTGCTCAGCATCGCGCGCCGCAATCACGTGTCGGTCGCCGAACTCGCGAAAGCCAACAGCCTCGATCCATCGGCGAAGCTCAAGCTCGGCATGAAGCTCACCGTGCCCGGCGCGAAGACGGCAGCGGTTGCGCCGGCTGCGCAGCCGGCCGCCGGCGCACAGCCGGCTACGGTGGCGATGCCGCCCGCCACCAAACTGGCCGCGGCGACCGGTGATCCCCAGCAAAAAGTCCGGCTGGCGTCGGCTACCACGACGCCCGCGGAGCTATCGGCCGAAACGCCGGTCAAGGCCAGCGAGGCCACCGGCGCGCTGCCGACATTCCGCTGGCCGGTGCGCGGCAAGGTGATCACCAGCTACGGCGCAAAGACCAACGGCAAGGCGAATGACGGCATCAATCTGGCGGTGCCGGAAGGCACGCCGGTGAAGGCGGCCGAGGACGGCGTCGTCGCTTACTCCGGCAATGAGCTCAAGGGCTACGGCAACCTGGTTCTGGTTCGGCACTCGAACGGCTACGTCACCGCCTACGCCCATGCCAGTGAACTGCTGGTGAAGCGTGGCGACACCATCAAGCGCGGCCAGATCATTGCCAAGTCCGGCCAGTCGGGCGAGGTCGGATCCCCGCAGCTCCATTTCGAGATCCGCAAAGGCTCTTCGCCGGTCGACCCGCTTCAATTCCTCAACGGCGCGTGAGCTCGGCCCGGAGGCGATAGCCATCTCACTCGATCACCTCGTCTGCGGTAGCAAGCAGCGTCGTCGAAAGGCTAATACCGCGTTCCTTGGCGGTCTTGAGGTTGATCACCAGCTCGAACTTGGTTGGCTGCTGGACCGGCAAGTCGCGCGGGCTGGCGCCCTTCAGAATACGATCGATATAGTCGGCCGAGCGAAGGAACAGCTCGGCATAGTCGATGCCATAGGACATCAGGCCGCCGGCCGTGGTGAACGAGCGCGCGAAATAAACAGTAGGGAGGCGGTGCTGCGCGGCGGAGGCGAGGATGGTATCGCGATGCACGATGGTGAAAATATCCGTCAAAACCAGCAATCCGCCGCGCCCCTCGCGCGCAAGCTCTGCCATCACTGACTGGATCTCGGCGGCGTCGCGGCACGGCGCGCTTTGTGCCGTTATGGCGAAGGAGGGTGCCGCGTCCTCGACGGCGCGCATCATCAGACCGGCATAGGGTGCGGTTGCGGGATTGTACAGAACAGCCACGCGTGCGACGGGCGGCGCGACCTGTGTCAGCATCTCCAGCCATTTGCCGGCCATCAGCGAGTTGAAATCGCTGAAGCCGGTGATGTTGCCACCCGGGCGCGCCAGGTTTTCGACAAAGCCCTGGCCGACCGGATCGGTGACCATCGTAAACACGATGGGGATCGTGCTTGTTTTCCGCCGCAACGCCACGACGGACGGGCTGGATTGCGCAAGAAGCACGTCGGAGCCGAGCTCGACCAGTTCCGTCGCATAACGATCGAAAAGCGCGGGGTCGCCGCCGGCCCAGCGCCAGTCAATTCGCAGATTTGCTCCCTCGCGCCAGTCGAGCGCGCGAAGGCCCTGCATCAGTGAAGCAGTGTAGCTTTGTCCCACCGGGTCGTCGGCGAGATTGCCCATCAACACGCCGAGGCGGCGCGGTCCATCGCGCGACGGCGTCTGCGCAATCAGAGAGCGCGGCGCAAGCAGAGCGGTAATTCCCGCGAGGATCGCGCGGCGTTTCATGACAGACAGCCTCCCTGGCGCGGTGTCTACTTCCCGCTCAGCCTTACCCCGAGCCTTCCCGCTAATTCCTGCGTGAACTGCCAGGCGACGCGCCCCGAACGCGAGCCGCGCGTGGTCGACCATTCCAACGCCTCGCGCTCGAGCTCTTGTTCGGCAAGCTTGATGCCGAAATGGCCGCAATAACCCTTCACCATGGCAAGGTATTCGTCCTGGCTGCAACGGTGAAAGCCGAGCCACAATCCGAACCGGTCCGAGAGCGAGACTTTTTCTTCGACCGCCTCGCCGGGATTGATCGCGGTGGAACGTTCGTTCTCCATCATGTCACGCGGCAAGAGATGCCGGCGGTTCGAGGTGGCGTACAGGATGACATTGTCGGGCCGGCCTTCGATGCCGCCTTCCAGAACCGCCTTCAGCGACTTGTAGGAGGCATCATTGCCGTCGAACGACAAGTCATCGCAGAACACGATGAAATGAAAATCCGAGGTGCGCAGCAGCGCCATCAGCGCCGGAAGGCTCTCGATATCCTCGCGGTGGATCTCGATCAGCTTCAAACGCTCAGGGGGCGTGCGGTCCACATTGATGCT
>VAZH01000523.1 GCA_005884465.1 Alphaproteobacteria bacterium
TATGTCGCCAATTTCGTGCTGATGGAATACGGCACCGGCGCGATCTTCGGCTGCCCCGCGCACGACCAGCGCGACCTCGATTTTGTCAACAAATACGGGCTCGGAAATACGCCGGTGGTGTGCCCACCCGACGTCGATCCAAAAACCTTTGTCATCACCGACACCGCCTATGACGGCGACGGCCGGATGATCAATTCGCGCTTCCTCGACGACATGACCATCGAACAGGCGAAAGAAGAAGTGGCGAAGCGCCTGGAAGCAGAGGTACGCCCCCTCCCCAACCCTTCCCCGCAAGCGGGGGAGGGAAGGGTCGGGGCCGTCGGCGAGCGGCAGGTGAATTTTCGCCTGCGCGACTGGGGTATCTCGCGGCAGCGCTACTGGGGTTGCCCGATTCCGGTGATCCACTGTCCGAGATGCGGTGTGGTGCCAGTACCCGACAAGGATCTGCCGGTGGTGCTGCCGGAGGATGTCACCTTCGACAAACCCGGCAACGCGCTGGACACGCGCTCGACCACCATCCGACCTGGAAGCACGTCACCTGTCCGCAATGCGGCGGCAAGGCTAGCCGCGAAACCGACACCATGGATACCTTTGTCGATTCCTCGTGGTATTTTGCGCGCTTCACCGATCCATGGAACGAGAAGGCGCCGACCACGCGCGCCGTGGCGGACCGGCTGATGCCGGTCGACCAATATATCGGCGGCGTCGAGCACGCGATTTTGCATCTATTGTACAGCCGCTTCTTCACCCGGGCGATGAAGGCGACCGGCCATATCGGCATGGACGAGCCGTTCGCCGGCATGTTCACGCAAGGCATGGTGGTGCACGAAACCTATCAAAAGGCCGACGGCACCTATGTCACGCCGGCCGAGGTCAGGATCGAGACCGGCGCCACTGGTCGCCGCGCGCTGGTGATTGAAACGGGCGAAGAAGTCTCGATCGGCCCGATCGAGAAGATGTCGAAATCGAAGCGCAACACCGTCGACCCCGACGACATCATCGCGACCTATGGCGCCGACGTGGCGCGCTGGTTCATGCTGTCGGATTCGCCGCCGGACCGCGACGTGATCTGGAGCGACGAGCGGGTGCAGGGCGCGTCGCGCTTCGTGCAGCGGCTGTGGCGGCTGGTCAATGAGTCCGCCGACATCGCCAGGAATGCCCCGGCGGCGCGGCCGGCGTCGTTCGGCGCCGATGCGCTGGCGCTGCGCAAGGCGGCGCATGGGGCGCTCGACAAGGTCTCCACCGGTATCGAAAGACTGCATTTCAACGTCTGCCTCGCCTATATCCGGGAGTTTTCGAACGCCTTGGGCGACGTGCTGGCGCGTGAGGGCCAGCCGTCGCCGGACCTGGTGTGGGCGATCCGCGAGGCCGCGGTCATCCTTGTTCAACTTTTCGCCCCCATGATGCCGCATCTGGCCGAGGAAAGCTGGCAGCTGCTGGCACAACCCGGCCTGGTTTCGGAGGCCAGTTGGCCCAAAATCGAACGCGATTTGCTGGTTGAAGACACGGTGACGCTGGTGGTTCAGGTCAACGGCAAGAAACGGGGTGAGGTCACGGTGGCTCGCGGCGCTCAAAATCCGGAAATTGAGGCTGCCGTTTTGGGCCTCGATGCGGTAAAACAGTCGCTCGGGGGCAAAACCGTCCGCAAAGTGATTATTGTTCCCATGAGGATCGTGAATGTCGTTGGCTAGGACCCGCATCGCTGCTCGGCTTTTGGCCGTGGCCGCCCTCGCGGCGCTGACGGCCGGCTGCTTTCAACCGATGTATGCCGAGCGCGGTGACGGCACGCCGGCCCTGCGGGAAAAATTGATGGGGGTGGAGCTCCCGCCCGTGGACAAGCCCAACGCCTCGCGCGAGGCGCGGATCGGGGTGGAAATCCGCAACGCGCTCGCGTTCAAGCTCTACGGCAACGCCACCGGCATGCCGCCCACCCACCGGCTGGTGCTGCGGTTCAACACGACCCGTTCGTCGCTGATGACCGATCCAACCACCGCGCTGCCCACCAGCGAGAATTACGGCATCGATGCGCAATACAATCTGATCGAAATCGCTTCGAATAAATCGGTCATGACCGGCTCGACGTTCTCCCGCGTGTCCTATGACATGCCCGGCAGCTACCAGCGTTTCGCCCGCTCCCGCGCCTTCCGGGACGCCGAGGATCGCGCCGCCCGGGAAATCGCCGAAAATATCCAGACCCGGCTGGCGTCGTTCTTCGTCGCCGGCACTTGATGACAACTGTCATTCCGGGGCGCGAGTGCAACGAGCGAACCCGGAATCTGGAAGTTTGTTGGCACGAGATTCCGGGTTCGCGCTTGCGCGCGCCCCGGAATGACAAACGATAGCCTGATTGTGGTCGCGCTTCGCGGAAAAGAGATCGACGCTTTTCTCGCCCGGCCCGATCCGGGCCGTCCCATCATCCTGCTCTATGGTCCCGATGCCGGCCTGGTGCGCGAACGCGCCGAGGCGCTGTTGGCATCCGCGGTCGACGACCCCAACGATCCGTTCTCGCTGGTCAAGCTGGATGGCGATGAACTCTCGGCTGAGCCGTCGCGGCTGGTCGAGGAAGCGATGACGGTGCCGCTGTTCGGCGGCCGCCGCGCGATCCGTGTCCGCGCCGGCTCCCGCAGTTTTGCGAGCGGCGTCGACACGCTGGCCGAAACGCCCATAAGAGATTGCCGCATCGTGATCGAGGCCGGTGAGCTGAGGCCGGAATCGCCATTGCGCAAGGCCTGCGAGCGCGCCAGGACGGCGGTAGCGATCGGCTGCTATCCGGACAGCGAGCGTGAGCTTGCAAAATTGATCGACGATGAATTGCGGCTTTCTGGTCTGCGCATCGCGCCGGACGCACGCGCGGCGCTGACGGCATTGCTCGGCGGCGATCGCCAGGCCTCGCGCAACGAGTTGAAGAAGCTCGCGCTCTATGCGCATGGCGAGCGCGAAGTCACGCTCGATGACGTGATGGCGGTGGTCGCCGATGCTTCCGAATTGAAGATCGATCCGATCATCGACGCCGCATTCGCGGGAAATTCCGCTGCGGTCGAAGCTGAATTCGCCAAGATCATGACGTCAGGCATTTACCCCGGTGTGATTATTTCCGCGGCCCAGCGCCAGGCGGCGTGGCTGCACAAATCCGCTC
>VAZH01000524.1 GCA_005884465.1 Alphaproteobacteria bacterium
CGAAGGAATAGCGCAGCGCCATTCCGAATGAAGCGATCATCGCGATCGGATTGGCCAATCCCTTGCCGGCGATGTCGGGCGCCGAGCCGTGCACCGGCTCGTACAGGGCTCTTCGCTTCCTGGTCTTGACGTCGATCTCGCCGAGCGAAGCCGACGGCAGCATGCCGAGCGAGCCCGTCAGCATCGCCGCGATATCCGAGAGCATGTCGCCGAACAGATTGTCGGTGACGATGACGTCGAACGCCTTGGGCCATTTCACCAGATTCATGCCGCCGGAATCGGCCAGTTGATGCTCGAGCTGCACATCCTTGTATTCGCGCGCGTGAACCTGGCCGACCACCTCGTTCCACAGCACGCCGGATTTCATGACGTTGCGCTTTTCCATCGAGGTCAGCTTGTTGCGGCGCTTGCGCGCCAGATCGAAGGCGACGCGCGCGATGCGCTCGATCTCGTAGGTGTCGTAGACCTGGGTATCGATGGCGCGCTTCTGGCCGTTGCCGAGATCGGTGATGGTTTTGGGTTCGCCGAAATACACCCCGCCGGTGAGCTCGCGCACGATCATGATATCGAGGCCCTCGACCACCTCGCGCTTCAGGCTCGAGGCGTCGGCGAGCGCGGGATAACACACCGCGGGACGCAGGTTCGCGAACAGGCCGAGTTCCTTGCGCAAGCGAAGCAACCCTGCCTCGGGCCGCGCCTCATAGGGCACGCTGTCCCACTTCGGCCCGCCGACCGCGCCGAAGATCACGGCATCCGCAGCCATCGCCCCGGTCATGGTCGCGTCGGTAATGCTCTGCTTGCTCGCATCATAGGCCGCGCCGCCGACGAGGCCCTGCTCGGTCTCGAAATGCGCAATGCCTTGCGCGTTGAGCCAGTCGATCAGGCGTTTGACCTCGACCATCACTTCGGGGCCGATGCCGTCGCCGGGAAGAAGCAGCAGTTTATGCGTCGCCATGGTTCATTACCTCAGGAGTATTACCGTCATTGCCGGGCTTGACCCGGCAATCCAGCTTTCTTGAAGACGATGGATGCCCGGGTCGAGCCCGGGCATGACGAGAAGGAAATCCGCGCGAAGTGCTAGTGCGGCATTGCGCTGATGGCAAGACACCATTGCTTACCGAGCGCTGTGCAAGCCCCGCTTTGACTGCCAGAATGTGGCTCAGCCGGAGTAATCCCTTGCACGCCCCCGACCGTCCGCAGTCTTACCTGCATCCCGCGCGTCTGATCCTCATCCTGTCGCTCGCGCCCACGGTCGGTCTCGGCATCGGCCGCTTCGCCTATTCGCTGGTGCTGCCGGACATGCGCGATGCGCTCGGCTGGTCGTATTCGGCCGCGGGTTTCATGAACACCGTCAACGCCGCGGGTTATCTTGCCGGCGCGTTGATGGCCGCAAGGCTCATCAAGCGATTTGGCTTGTCGGCCGCGGTACGCTGGGGAACGATGGCTTGCGTGGTGTCGCTGGCGCTGTGCGCCATGTCAGGCAATTTTGCCGTCTTGAGCTTTGCACGGCTGCTCGCGGGCCTGGGAGCGGCGGTGGGATTTGTCGCCGCCGGCGCGCTGGCGGCGATGATTGCGCAAACGCGGCCCGAGCGCGCCAGTTTTCTGCTGAGCTTGTTCTATGCGGGTCCGGGGCTGGGCATCCTGTCGTCCGGCCTGATCGCACCATTCATGCTGCAGGCTTTCGGGCCAGGATCCTGGTGGATCGTCTGGTGGGCGATGACGGCGCTCTCGGTCCTCATGACCATTCCGCTGCTGCTGGCGCCGATCGACAGAGGTGCCGGGATCGCCGATGTGGCGCCAGCCAAATTCGCGATTCTGCCTGTGTCGATCTATCTCGCCGGCTACTTTCTTTTCGGCGCCGGCTACATCGCCTACATGACCTTCATGATCGCCTATGTGCGCGATGCCGGCGGCGGCGCCGCGGCGCAGAGCGTGTTCTGGTGTCTGATCGGCTTGAGCGCGTTTGTGACGCCATGGGTGTGGCGCGGGGTGCTGGCGCGCAATAGCGGTGGTGTCTCGACGGCGATCATTCTCGGCGTCAACGCTTTCGGCGCGGCGCTGCCGCTGTTCGGGCATTCCGCGCTGTTGCTGGCGATATCGGCGCTGGTGTTCGGGGTTGCGTTCTTCGCCGTGGTGGCATCGACCACCGCCTTCGTGCGCTTCAACTATCCCCTCGCGGCATGGCCGACAGGAATTGCGGCGATGACGATCGCGTTCGGAATCGGCCAGACGCTGGGGCCGATTGCGGTCGGCGCGGTTACGGATGCCTTTGGCAGTCTGTCCTATGCGCTCAACGTCTCGGCAGCGATGCTGGCGCTCGGCGCCATTGCCGCGGCATTTCAGGGAAGGCTTGTGCGAACGACAAACCCCGTCATTCCGGGGCGCGAGTGAAACGAGCGAGCCCGGAATCCAACCACGACCGGAGTACGGATTCCGGGCCTGCGCCAAGCGGCGCATCCCGGAATGACAAGATGCTCAATTCCCGCTGAATGAATTGTAGCCCTGGTCTTCCCAATAGCCGCCCTTGTAGTCGTTGGTCACTTCCATCGAGATCACGTATTTCGGGTTCTTGAATCCGAGTTTTGTCGGCACCCTGATCTTCATCGGATAGCCATAGGCGCGGGGCAGGATTTCGTCAGCGAACTTGAACGTCATCTGGGTCTGCGGATGCAACGCCGACGCCATGTCGAGCGGTGAGTTGTAGCCGTCGGAATCGGCGCACTGGAACCAGCAGTACTTCGCGCGTGTGTCGGCGCCGACCAGTTTGAGGAAATCGCGCAAGGGCGTGCCGGTCCAGCTTCCGATCGCGCTCCAGCCCTCGACGCAGATGTGGCGGGTGACCTGCTTGACCTGCGGCAGCTTGTAGAGCTCCTCCAGCGTCCATGACTTCTTGTTGTCGACGAGGCCGCGCACCTCGAACTTCCAGTCCTTGCCGTCGATGTCGGGCGCATCCTCGACCGCGTAATAGCCGTTGAACGGAAACGGTTTTGTGATGGCGCTTTCCGGAAAGGTCGGCGCCAGCGCGTTGGGATTGAAGATAAAGGCCTGCACGCCATCATTGAACTTCGAGATTTGCTTCAGCATCTCTTCAGCGGAAAAACTGTCTGTTACGTCACAGCCGGTCAATAGCGTCAGCGCGCCGAGGCTGGCGCCGCCGGCGATGAAGCGCCGGCGCGCCAGATCCGGCATCAGCTTGGTAGCGTCCCTGACCAGGAGTTTCTTGTCGACCCCGGAAATCAGAAGCGAGCGAAGTCGGCCCATGACATATCTCCTCGAAGTCTCTTTATTTGAGCATGATCTTTTCGGAAAAACCGGTTCCCGCTTTTTCGGATCATGCGCTAGCGGCCGATGATCATGGCGCGCAGGCTTTTCGGTACCAGCACCGCCAAGGCGACATGCACCACCAGGAAGGCGCAGATCGCCGCCATGCAAAAGAAATGCACATAGCGCGCCACGTCATAGCCGCCGAACAGCGCCGTCAGATATTGGAACTGCACCGGCTTCCAGATCGAAAGACCCGACAGCACGATCAAGACGCCGACCACGATGATGCCGGCATAGAGCAGCTTCTGCACGTAATTGTACCTGGTCAGATCGTCATGCGACAGCTTCTTGCGGAAGCGGCCAGTGGC
>VAZH01000525.1 GCA_005884465.1 Alphaproteobacteria bacterium
CGAAAATGTCGCGCTGCATTGCACTGCGGCATGGCGAAATTCCCGCGGCATCACGCAATCCTTTCATGGCGGTTTGAGTTGGGATAGAGAGGAATTACCTTTCTCTGATCTGGAATTGCCATGGCTGCACCAAAGAAAAGCGTCGCTAAGGAAACAGCGCAGGAAAAGGGGGGAGGAAAGGGAAATGGCTCCCAGTCCCCGCTCGAATTCACCAGGGAACAAGAACTGACGGCGCTACGCGACATGCTGCTGATCCGGCGTTTCGAGGAAAAGGCCGGCCAGCTCTACGGAATGGGCGCGATCGGCGGCTTTTGCCATCTCTATATCGGCCAGGAAGCGATTGTCGTTGGCATGCAGATGGCCCTGAAGAAGGGCGATCAGGTCATAACGGGATACCGCGACCATGGGCATATGCTGGCTACCGGAATGGAAGCCAGGGGCGTGATGGCCGAACTGACCGGACGCCATGGCGGCTATTCCAAGGGCAAGGGCGGCTCCATGCACATGTTCAGCAAGGAAAAGAATTTCTTTGGCGGCCACGGCATTGTCGGCGCACAAGTGCCGCTCGGCACCGGCCTTGCTTTCGCCAATCGCTATCGCGGCAACGATTTTGTCAGCCTGGCCTATTTCGGCGACGGCGCGGCCAATCAGGGCCAGGTCTACGAGAGTTTCAATATGGCGGAGCTGTGGAAGCTCCCGGTGATTTTCATCATCGAGAACAATCGTTACGCCATGGGCACGTCGGTGACGCGCTCGTCCGCTCAGACTGATTTTTCCAAGCGTGGCGTCTCCTTCAATATTCCCGGCGAGCAGGTCGACGGCATGGACGTGCGCGCGGTGAAGGCCGCGGGCGACAAGGCGGTCGCATGGTGCCGTGCCGCCAAGGGACCCTACATCCTGGAAATGCAGACCTACCGCTACCGCGGACATTCGATGTCGGACCCCGCAAAATATCGCACCCGCGAGGAGGTCGACAAGGTTCGCCACGATCAGGATCCGATCGAGCAGGTTCGCAACCGCCTCTTGGCGGCCAAGATGAGCGAACAGGAATTGAAGGCCATCGATGCCGAGGTGCGGGACATCGTCAACGCCGCTGCCGACTTCGCCCAGCACGACCCCGAGCCCGATCCGGCCGAACTTTATACCGACGTCTATCGCTGAGCGCCGGGCCCATTCCAGCCTGCAGAGTGAATTTCTGGAGCTACCATGCCAATCCAAGTGCTGATGCCCGCGCTGTCACCGACCATGGAGAAGGGCAACCTTTCGAAATGGCTGAAGAAGGAAGGCGAGCCGATCAAGTCAGGCGATGTCATCGCCGAGATCGAAACCGACAAGGCGACGATGGAAGTCGAGGCGACCGATGAGGGCACGCTGGGCAAGATCCTGATCCCGGAAGGCACCGCCGACGTCGCGGTCAATACGCCGATCGCGACCATCCTGGCCGATGGCGAGAGTGCTTCCGATCTCGGCAAGGCGACCGCGCCTGCGAAACAGGAGAAAGCCGCCGAATCCGCACCGCCCGCGCAAGCCAAAGCGGAGGCGCCGGCGTCGAAGCCGGGCGCCGGAGAAGAAAAGAAAGCGCCTTTGGCCCCTCAGGCCGTTGCCGAACCCGATCCAGAGGTGCCCGAGGGTACCGAGATGGTGACAATGACCATCCGCGAGGCGCTGCGCGATGCCATGGCCGAGGAGATGCGGCGCGATCCCGATGTCTTCATCATGGGCGAGGAGGTCGCGGAATATCAGGGCGCCTACAAGGTCACGCAGGGGTTGCTGCAGGAATTCGGCGCCAAGCGCGTGATCGATACGCCAATCACCGAACACGGTTTTGCGGGCGTCGGCGTCGGTGCGGCGATGGCCGGTTTGAAACCGATTGTCGAATTCATGACCTTCAACTTCGCCATGCAGGCGATCGACCAGATCATCAACTCCGCGGCGAAGACGCTATACATGTCGGGCGGGCAGATGGGCTGCTCGATCGTGTTCCGCGGACCGAACGGCGCCGCCGCCCGCGTCGCCGCCCAGCACAGCCAGGATTACTCGGCCTGGTACTCGCAAATTCCCGGTCTGAAGGTGATCGCGCCGTTTTCGGCCGCCGATTACAAGGGCCTCTTGAAAGCCGCGATCCGCGATCCCAATCCGGTGATCTTCCTCGAAAACGAAATGCTCTATGGCCATTCCGGCGAGGTCCCCAAACTCGACGATTACGTGATCCCGATCGGAAAGGCGCGCGTGGTACGAACTGGCGGTCATGTCACCATCGTCTCGTGGTCGAACGGAATGACTTACGCGCTGAAGGCCGCCGACGAACTGGCGAAGGAAGGCATCGAGGCCGAGGTGATCGATTTGCGCACCTTGCGTCCAATGGACACCGACACCATCATCGCTTCGGTGAAGAAGACCGGCCGCGCCGTCACGGTCGAGGAAGGCTGGCAGCAGAACGGCATCGGCGGCGAGATTGCCGCGCGCATCATGGAGCACGCGTTCGATTATCTGGATGCGCCGGTGACGCGGGTATCGGGCAAGGACGTGCCGATGCCTTACGCGGCCAACCTCGAAAAGCTCGCCTTGCCCTCTACCGCCGAGGTGGTCGAAGCCGCCAAGGCCGTTTGTTATCGGTGACGCATGGCCGGTCCCAAGGAGCAACCCTTGCCTC